>OMRN01000071.1 GCA_900313265.1 uncultured Lachnospiraceae bacterium
AGCAAGGTTCTGAATCTGGAAAAATCTCTCGGTCTTTGCCACACCTTCCGCCGTAAGATTGACAATCTTGTCTTTTTCGTTAACGATAAAATCACCGGTTTCTTCCTGTTCCTCACCCATAATCATATCAAGTTTGGACATTTCTTCCTGGTCTTTACCACGAACCATCTGATTTGCTAAAATATCGCACATCTCATACAGTTTGGTGGACTTGCCGGACTGACCGGAAATAATAAGCGGTGTTCTCGCTTCGTCGATTAAAACGGAGTCGACCTCGTCGACGATGGCATAATGCAGTTTGCGAAGAACAAGCTGTTCCTTGTAAATCACCATGTTGTCTCTCAGATAATCAAATCCGAGTTCGTTATTGGTCACATAGGTGATATCGCATTTATATGCTTCTCTTCTCTCATCCGGCTCCATGGAATTCTGGATGACTCCGACTTTCAGTCCCAAAAATTCATGAATCGGACCCATCCACTCCGCATCACGCTTTGCCAGATAATCGTTTACGGTGACGATATGAACGCCTTCCCCGTCTAACGCATTTAGATAGGCCGGAAGCGTGGAAACCAGGGTTTTTCCTTCACCGGTCTTCATCTCGGCAATACGCCCCTGATGAAGAATCAGACCACCGATTAACTGAACACGGTAATGTTCCATTCCGAGAACTCTCTTACCGGCTTCCCTTACAACGGCAAAAGCCTCGGGAAGAATATCATCCTTGGTTTCCCCGTTTTTCAAACGTTCCTTAAATTCGTCCGTTTTGGCGCGAAGCTCTTCATCCGTAAGAGCCTGCATCTTCGGACGCAGTTCTTCGATTTTATCAATGATGGGATGAATTCTTTTTAATTCCCTCTCACTGTGTGTACCGAAAACCTTATCAATTATTTTCATTCCTGTTACTCCAGTTTACCGGCTGTTTCCTGTGCCGGATTATTTATTCATGATATTGATTTTGCCCAAAAGCGGAGTTTCTTTCTCCTCCTGCTTGCATGCGCCGATAAAGGTAATCAGCCATAATACAAAAATCGCAATATCAAGTGCGGATCCGAGAATCCATCCCACGAAGGGAATTGCGGTAAAAAGTGCAACACCGGAAGCAAAAATGTTCAGCACCAGTGCCTGATTTAAATGGAATTTGCACTCATCCTTGCAAGGCTGGCACATCGCAACGATGAATCCCGGCCATCCGATATACGCCCAAATGTCTGTAGCTTTCTTTGTCATTTTGAATAATCTCCTTTTCTTTTATATATGCTTATAAAACCATTAATTTTTTCACAGGCTAAAAACCCGCTAAATAGATATAATAACATTTTCTGCCGTAAAAAGCAATTTCAAACGTTATGACTTCTTATCGGTGATATTGTATTCGAGGAAAGTCGGATCCTTTACTTTAATAAAGAAAATGATAAAAACGAAAACAATGAAAAGCAGTGCGATAATTCTCTCGATTCTCTTCGGCGCTTTTGTTAGCGAACGGTAGATATTTTTCTTAATATCCGCATCCACATTCATCAGCTTGTAGGTTGCTTTTCTGCTGCGTTTTCTCGATTTGGCAAACTCTCTTTTATACTCTTCCCAGATTTCCGATTTCATCAAGACAGCACCTCCCGGATTTCCCCCGTAAATTCACATTCATCCGTTCCGGAATAACCGGAACGGCCTCCATTTTTCACAAAGCAATACAGAATATATTATACCCGATTTTCTCCTCCCAGGCAATATATCATTGCCTTTTTGCCGCCATCCGCAACCGGCAGACTGCAGTGAATGATTTTTTCCGTATGCTATTGTGACAAAAAATGAAAGATATAAAATCTTTGTGGATTTTTTCCTTGTAAAATAGTATACTTTACATCGTAGGATAAATTCCGTCAAACCATAATCCTTGTCGGAATCATCAAGAAAACTATTTGTGGGAGGAATTGATAATGGGATTAATTAAAGAAGCATTTGGAATTGCAAAGCAGGGCATTAGCGATGCTACAAGAAACATCGGAACCAATGCACTCGGCAGCGTTGCCGGCATTGCAAAAGACCAGTATCTTGAGTACTTCATCTGTGACACCATGGAAGACGGTGTTCTTGCATGCCGCGGTACCAAGAGAGACAAGAAAGGTATTAACAAGGGACAGGACAACATCATTTCGAACGGTTCCTTAATTATTGTAAATGCCGGACAGTGTGCGGTTACGGTTGACAACGGTAAAGTTACCAACCTTGCTGCCGAACCCGGCGAATATCGTTTTGAGACCGATACGGAATCTTCCATTTTCTACGGAAACTTAGGTGAGAACCTTCTTCACTCCTTCCAGGAACTCGGAAGACGTATTTCCTTCGGTGGTGAGACCCCGAGAGAACAGCGAGTTTACTACATCAATACTCTTGAAGTCCGTAACAACCTTTGGGGAACCGCTTCCACCATTCCGTTCTTCATTCACGATCAGGTAACCGGTTTCCAGGGCGATATCAACTTAATGGCAAGAGGTGAATACACCTTCAAGATTGCGGATCCGATTCGTTTCTACAACTCCATCGCATCTTCGTTTGCCGGAGCTACCTTTACCAAGAAAGATTTACAGAGCATCATGAAGTCCGACTTCATGACCGCTTTACAGCCTGCTATCGGCTCCCTCTCCGACTACGGTGTAGGTATCCGTTACAGTGCTATTACAACCAAGACCGATATCCTGGTTGACTTAATCAACGCAAAACTCGAAAAGAAATGGGCAGAGCTTCGTGGTATCAAGGTTGTTGACATTACCTTCGATTCCATCAAGGCTACCGAAGAAGACGAGAAGAGAATCAAACAGTTCCAGGATACTGCTGTTTACA
>OMRN01000146.1 GCA_900313265.1 uncultured Lachnospiraceae bacterium
AACGGGCGATGATGAAATCGACAGTCTCGGCAAGAACATGAATAACATGTCCGAAAAACTCGAAATTGCCATCGGGGATTTAAAAAGCGCCAATGCACAATTAAGGCGCGATATCGAGAAAAAAGAAGAGCAGGAACAGTCCCGAAAGGAATTTATCGCCAATGCTTCCCATGAATTAAAAACGCCGATTGCACTGATTCAGGGTTATGCGGAGGGACTGAAGGAAGGCATCAGCGACGATCCGGAAAGCAGAAACTATTACTGCGAAGTTATTGCGGATGAAGCGGCAAAAATGAATGAGCTTGTAAAAGAGCTGATGAGTTTAAACGAACTGGAAATGGGTGATAAAACGGTCCAAATCGAACGCTTTAATATCAATGAAATGATTTTAAACCAGATACAGGCGATGAAGGTTTTGGCAGAACAGCAGGGTGCGGTTATTGTCTATGAACCGTTTGATTATTTTATCTGGAGCGATGAATTTAAAATTGAGGAAGTATTCAGGAATTATCTTTCCAATGCCATCCATCATGTGGACAAAGATGATAACGGAAAGAAAGAGATTGTTATTTATACCGTGGAAAGCGGTGATATGCTTCGTGTTATCGTATTTAATACCGGTGAAACGATTCCGGAAGAGTCCGTCGGAAAAATCTGGGACAAATTTTATAAAGTGGATAAAGCCCGTACCAGAGAGTATGGCGGAAGCGGAGTCGGCCTTTCCATCGTGAAAGCTACCATGGAATTACTGGGCCAGAATTACGGTTTTGATAATAAGGAAAACGGAGTTGAATTTTATTTTGAAGTTCCGCTTAAATGACAGACTTTCGAATTGTCTGTTTTTGCCTTTAAATTCTTGCCATCCGGCTTATTTCAAAGTAAAATATAGTTAATTTAATACGCTGATTCGTTAAAAATATGAAAAGCACTTTTTGATCTTGATGAAATACGTATAAATCATTTTATAAGTTTCCGGGGGGTGTCATCAATGAAAAGACCAATGAGTGAAATTGAACTTGTGGAAGGCTTCAGTAATGCACTGGATAACGGCCACATTTATATCTGCATTCAGCCTCAGATTAATCATGCGACCGGGAGAATGGTCGGCGCGGAAGCGTTAATGAGGTGGAGTGATCCCGAACTCGGAATTCAGTTTCCGGGCGATTTCGTTCCTGTTTTGGAAAAACATGATCTGATTTATCGTGCGGATTTATGTGTTTTTGAACAGGTCTGCAATTTCCAGCGTGAGCAGCTCGATACGCACGCGAATATTGTTCCCGTTTCCGTTAATTTATCCCGTTATGACATTTATCACCGCGACTATATCGACCAGATTGAGTTTATCCGTCGCAAGTACAATATACCGGTTAAGTATCTTCGGATTGAGATTACCGAATCTTCGGCAATCGGCGGAATGGAACTTGTGCAGTCTGTTGTCGATAAACTGCACGAATACGGATATCTGGTGGAAATGGATGATTTCGGAAGCGGATATTCTTCTTTGAATGTTTTAAAAGATCTGGAAGTGGATATCATTAAACTGGACATGCGTTTTATGCAGGGAGAAATCGGCGGCAGAGGCGGCATCATCATCAGTTCCATTGTTCAGATGGCAAAATGGTTAAAAACCATAATTATCGCCGAAGGCGTTGAAACGATGGAACAGGCGGATTATATGAAGAGCATCGGCTGTAATTATATCCAGGGATACATTTATTCCAAACCGGTTCCCGCAGACGAATTCCGTGAAATGTTAAAAACCACTCATCACGAGCCCTTAAAACCTGCCATGAAGATGATTCAGGAGATGGATGCGGGAAAATTCTGGAATCCCGACACCCTGGAAACACTGATATTTTCAAACTTCGTCGGCGGCGCGGCTATTTTTACGTATGACCGAGAAAAGAAAGCATTGGATGTCCTTCGTGTAAATGAAAAATATTTAACCGAACTTGGCATGAACCAGTCGGAGTCGGACATTATTCATGAAGATCCTTGGTGGTGCTTTGGCGAGGATGCAAAATCCAAATATATCGCATGCCTGGAGCAGGCAATTGATAGCAATGAAGAAGCGGTCTGTGAGACGTGGCGCAATATCACTTCAAAATGCTGCGGCGATGATAAAGTATGCATCCGGACAACGATGCGTAAAATAGGAAGTACCGATAACCATTATCTGATTTATTCCATGATACAGAATATTACTTCCGAAAAACGCCGTTTTATCGAGGTTTCCGAAAGCGAAAAGAAATTCCGGATGGCCGGAGAGCATGCGAATATTTATGCATGGGAATATGAAATCGCAACGAAGAAAATGCGCCCGTGCTTCCGGTGTATGAGAGATTTATCGCTTCCGCCGCTTATTGAAAACTATCCCGAACCTGTAATCGAAAGCGGATTATTCCCTGCCGATTATGCGGATATGTATCGTGAAATGCTGCACCGGATCGATGAGGGATCGCCTGCAGAAGAAGCGGTTATACCGCTTACAGTCGGCAGAATCCCTTTTATCGTGCGTTATTCGACGGAATTCGATGAAAACGGAAAGCCGGTTAAGGCTTACGGATCTGCAACGCTGATTGTGGATAATGATAAAATCGAGAAAGAAACCGAAGAACTTATTAAAGAAGGACAGTAACGGAAATGGGATATCGGGCCAGAAACATTACAATCTGTACGGTTCTTACCGGGCCGATTTATGCTTTTCTTGTTTTCAGAATCATAAGATGGGGATGGCTGCCGTTCACGTTCGGAATGAGCGTCGGACTGCGTCTTCTCATTAGTATTATTGCCGGCTTTGTGATTGCATTCGTGGCATCTGTGCTTATTCTTTATCTGAATCCGAAATCAAGAGCGCAGGCGGCTGTTCAGACCGAATATGAGAAAAACGGCTATTCGGACCGCTATATTGAACTTTTACAGACGGAAGTAAACCGGCTTTCCGGGAAAAACGATACATCCCCGGTTTATTTGGGTTATATCCGATCGCTTGCCAATGCATATCTGTTTCACCATGATTATCAGGCTGCCATTGAGACGATTAATTTAATCAGTCCCGAAGTGATGATGCGAAAAATGGGCAATTATCCGGGTGGAGGCATGCAGACGGTTCAGTATTTCGGTGTTCAGATGGCTATATGCGAAAGCTTAAAAGATCCGAACCGGGCGGAAGCCGTTATGCGTGACGCATATCCGTATATTCAGGCAAATTACGGAAAAAGCGCACTCGGCGATATTGTTATTGATGAATACTATATTATGTATTACTGTATTTTCGGAAATTATGATCAGGCATTCGTTTATGCCAATCACGGCATGAACCGGGGAGACAAACCCAGGTTCCGGTTTTACGGAAATGTTTTGTATGCCAGGGTATACATGAATATGGGAGATTATGACAATGCCGACCGTTACCTTGATGAGGCATCGACTTATGCTAAAACCAATAACGAAAAACGTACTGTTTTAATGGAAAAAGAAGAAGTGAAACGCAAGAGAAACGGCGAATTATAAAGTTAATTTAAAATTAATAAAATTTCTGTCAAATTCAGGATTGACTTTAACAATTACAAGTGATATTATAATCAAGCTGCCACGAAAAAGGCAGCTTAAATATTCGAAAAAATCGAATTTTGAACCTTGACAAATGAACAGCAATGCAACCCTGAAAATTCCAAGTTAGCAATGAGCAATGCCAA
>OMRN01000139.1 GCA_900313265.1 uncultured Lachnospiraceae bacterium
CCGCAAAATTTCCGAGGCCGGATCCCAAAACCAGTCCGATTTTCGGAACAAAATCCGTTTTGGCACAGACATCGGCCAGACATTTTTGCAGTTTCTCATACTGTGCATTCATTTCTTCTCCCCCCGTTTTCAAAGCCCTAAACCCATACCGGTAATCACAAAGGCATCCGTTTTACCGGGAAGGTTCGTCTTCGTCGAATTCGCATACGACGAAGAAGCCTCTCGGCGTTTTATCGATGCTTTTTACAATTCCGGTTTTACTTTGCAGCCGCTCATAATACGCATAATTCCCGCTCATCGCAACCGCAGGTTCGATTGTATAATAATAACTCGAGGGAAGAACGCCTTCGGTTACGGACACTTCCTGTCCGATTTCCACCAGGTTTTCCCTCTCCATTTTAAATTCCATGGTTCTCATGAAACGAATCTCCTACTGCCATTTCTTAACATCGATCTCGGTCTTTTTGTCACGTAACATTAAGTCTTTTAAGCATTCTGCCGCGGGAAGGTTGTCGAATAAAATCTCATTGACCTTCTCCACGATGGGCATTTCGATCTCATACTGCGCGGCAAGCTTTTTGGCTGCCTTTGCGGAATAAACGCCTTCCACAACCATCTTTACTTCTTTCATCGCCTCATCCGCAGTATAACCTTTACCCATTAAAATACCGGCACGGCGGTTTCTGGAATGCATGCTGGCACAGGTTACGATTAAATCACCGATACCGGAGAGACCGTAAAATGTTTCCGTTTTTCCGCCCATGGCAACCCCGAGTCTGGTAATTTCCGCCATTCCTCTGGTTATCAGAGCCGCCTTCGTATTGTCTCCGTAGCCGAGTCCGTCGGCAATTCCGGCAGCAAGCGCAATTACGTTTTTAAGCGCTGCACCGATTTCGATACCGAGAACATCCGGCGAAGTATATACACGGAATACCGGACTCATGAACACTTCCTGAACCTTCTCCGCCACTTCTCTTTTCTTTGCTCCGACTACAATCGTCGTCGGAATGCCGCGTCCGACTTCCTCTGCATGGGACGGGCCGGATAATACCGCAAACGTGCAGCCCGGAATTTCCTCGGAGATAATATCCGTCATGGTATCCAGCGTGGATTCCTCGATTCCCTTGGCCACATTTACGATAATCTGGTCATTTTTATAATATTCCTTTAATGTTTTTGCGGTAGAGCGCACAAAAACAGACGGCACGGCCATGACAAGAATCCCCGCATTTTCGCAGGCTGCCTTTAAATCGGTCGTAAAAATCATGTCTTCCGGAAGTTTCACGCCTTTTAATTTGTCCACATGCTCATGCTCGCGGTTTAACATTTCAATCTCATCGCTAAGAGCCGACCAGACCGCTACCTCGTTTCCGTTATCATGTAAAAGTTTCGCCAGGGCAATTCCCCAGCTTCCCGCTCCGATTACCGTAACTTTCATATTTTCCTCCCGATTTCGTGAATTCAGTTTATCATTCCGTCTGAAATCCTGCCCGGATTTCTTTCAATTCTTTTGTATCCTGTTCTTACCTGCTTTTACTGCGTATTATTTTCTTTCAATATCCACATCCGGCATCTTCATTGTGGAAGAATAACTGTCTCCGTTTTCACCGGTTGAATTTGTATCTCCGTAACCGGTATTCCCGTAATCCGGATTTTCATTGGAATTATCCCCGTCTTCTGCAGATTTTTCATCTTCATGATCGATTTCATCTTCCGGCGGAATTTCCGCAGGCATTTTTTTCTTGCTTAAATACGTCTTTTTCTCACATCCGTTAATCAGATTTGCGATATTTTTCCGGTGCTGGAAAATATTGAGCATCACAAGGCTGCCCGATATGATATACAGTTCCAGAAGCTGCGCCGGACTCAGTCCGAAGAACCCGAGCTGTCCGAAAATGACAACCTGAGCGATAAACCCGAGGCTGAAGAAAATCGAACTTAGGGACACGTAATGTGTCAGCACAAAAATTCCGATGAAAATCACCGTCTGGGCAGGAATAATTCCCGGATAAAATGCGGCACATAAACCGACAAAAGAGGCCACGCCTTTGCCTCCGTGAAATTTTAAATAAAACGGGTAATCATGGCCGAGAATAACGCCTGCGGCCGCATAGATACGAATCAGGTATTTCATGTCCGGATAGGACTTATGAAAAATCAGCCAGCAAATCAGCATGGCAATAAAACATTTTAACAAATCGCCGGCAAGGACAATGGCTCCCGCGCGGCGTCCCAAAACACGCAAAGTATTCGTGGTCCCGGCATTTCCGGAGCCATGCTCCCTGATGTCGATTCCGCGAACTTTCCCGACGATATATGCTACGGATACGGAACCTAAAACATATCCGATTAACAGACACCATAATCGAAACATGGATTATTCGTTTTCCTTTCTCTCACGAATAATAAAATGTAACGGAGTCCCCTTGAACCCAAATGCGTCACGGATGCGGTTTTCGATATAACGCGTATAGGAAAAATGCATCAGTTCCTTATCGTTTACAAAAATCACAAACGTGGGAGGTTTCACCGAAACCTGTGTAATATAAAACAGTTTCAGTCGTTTTCCCTTATCGGTCGGAGGCTGCTGCATTGCCACCGCCTCAGTCATAATCTCATTTAACACACCGGTCTGAACGCGAAGCGCATGATTTTCCATTACCACATCGATGGTTTCGAACAGTTTCGGCAGACGCTGTCCTGTCAGCGCGGAAACATACAGAATTTCCGCATACGGCATAAAAGATAATGTATCGCGGACTTTCTTCGTAAACTCGTTCATGGTCTTATTGTCTTTTTCGACAGCATCCCACTTGTTCACCGCAATAATCATTCCCTTGCCGCGTTCATGTGCCACGCCGGCGATTTTTGCATCCTGCTCCGTAATCCCCTCGGATGCATCGATGACCAAAACCACCACATCCGCTCTTTCCACCGCCGCAACGGTACGGACGATCATGTAATGCTCCAGGTCTTCTTTGATTTTATTTTTTCTGCGAAGCCCGGCCGTATCAATCAGCACGTACTGCTTCTTGTTATAGGTCACTTCGGTATCGACGGCATCTCTGGTCGTTCCGGCAATGTCCGAAACAATCACGCGGTTTTCGCCGATTAATTTATTGATAATCGAGGATTTGCCGACATTCGGTTTTCCGACAATCGC
>OMRN01000138.1 GCA_900313265.1 uncultured Lachnospiraceae bacterium
GGGATTCGGAAATGTATGATTTATCAAACAGGAGATGACGACGGAATGAAGATTACGGCGGTGACGGTATGCTTTAATGCGGGCGACAAGCTTATGGATACCGTGAAGGATACGTTGAAACAGGATTTTGATGACTTTGAGATTCTGGTAAAGGACGGAGGGTCGACGGACGGATCCGTAGAAAAACTGCAAAAGTATGTGGAAGAGACGAAGCCGGCCATTCCGGTGAGGATTGTGTCCGAGAAGGACGGCGGAATATACGATGCGATGAACCGGGCGGTGAAGCTTGCGAAAGGTGAGTATATTTCGTTTATGAATTGCGGGGACCGTTATGCCGATTCTTCGGTCTTGCGAAAAACCGCAAAGCGCATGGAAGAGACCGGAAATAAGGAAATTTACTACGGGGATGCGTACTTTCGCACGGTCGGAAATGTCATTCATATGCCGAAGGAAATTACACCTTCCGTATGCTACCGGCACATTCCGAATCACCAGTCATGCTTCTTTAAAAGGATGCTTTGGAAGGATAAGCAGTTAAATCCGAAATATCGCATTCGTGCGGATTATGAATTTTTCTTATTCTGGTATTTCGAAAAAGGGGTACGCCCCGTATACTTAGGAATCACGGTTGCCGACTACGAGGGCGGCGGCTACAGCGAGAGTAAGGAAAACCGTAAGAGAGATGCCTACGAGCACAAGGTAGTTACGGAGAAATACATGACAAAAGAGCAGCTTGCGAAGGAAAAAGCATTCCGCGTCGTTACGCTGCAGCCGGTAAGGACATTTATCGCACAGAAGACTCCGCTTTCAAAAGCCTATGATGCCGTAAAGAGAAAAATATACCGATGAGAATTTTGTGGGTTTGCAATCAGTGCGTGCCGCAGATTGCCGAAAAACTGAATATTCCGGGCTCAAACAAGGAAGGGTGGCTGGCCGGTTTATTTGAACGGGTGATGACGGCGAAGGATGAATTCACTCTGGGCCTTGCGTTCCCGCATCACGAAAACATGAGCGCGGAAGCGGACGGATATAAGGTGTACGGTTTTTCGGAAGATACCGGTCATCCGGAGAATTATGACGAGACACTGGACAAAAGGATGAAGGAAATCTTTGATGATTTCCGGCCGGATTTCATTCATGTTTTCGGAACCGAATACGGACATACGCTCTCGGCGGCGAAAGCGTGCGGGGATCCTTCGAAAATGCTGATTACGTTTCAGGGGGTGTGCGGTGCACTCGCCGAAGCCTATTTAACCGGCGTGGACGAAGAGTGGACAAAGAAGTCATCCTTTCGGGATTCCTTAAAAAAGGACAATATGATTTCACAGAAAGAGAAGTTCATGCTTCGCGCGGAACATGAACGTGAGGCGGTTTCTCTGGCGGCATATGTGTCGGGACGGACTTCTCTTGATCAAAAATATACACATGACTATAACCCGGAAGCAAAATATCTTTTCATGAACGAAACCATGAGAAAGACCTTTTATGACGGGAAATGGGAACCGGAGAGCGTAAAGGGGAAGCATACGATTTTTGTTTCCCAGTGCGATTATCCGATTAAGGGATTTCATATCCTATTAAAGGCCGCGAGAGAGGTTATAAAGGAATATCCGGATTTGCAAATCCGGGTGGCCGGCACGACGATTACAGGGGAAGGCGGGCTGAAGAAGAAAGTACTGATTCCGACCTACGGGCAGTATTTAAAGCATCTGATGAAAGAAGGAAATTTGGAAGATGCGGTAACGTTTCTTGGGCCTTTGACGGCGGAGGAGATGAAGAAGGAGTATTTATCCGCCACGGCATTCGTGCTTCCCTCGGTGATGGAGAATTCCCCGAACTGCTTAGGAGAAGCGATGCTTTTAGGGGTTCCGTGTATTGCTTCGAATGTCGGAGGAGTTGCGGACATCTGTTCCATAGAAGACGGACTTCTTTACGATGACTGTGATCCGTTTAAGCTCGCACAGGCGATGAAAGATGTTTTTTACGATCTCGATAACGGCGGAGAAGAGTGCCGGAAACGCATCGAAAAAGCAAAAGAACACGCACGCATCCGTCATGACGGAGAGGCAAATTTCCAAAGACTTTTAGAGATATACAGAAACCGGTTATGAAGGTATGTTTTATTTCCAATTACATCAATCATCATCAGCTTCCGCTTTCGAACGAACTTTATAAAGAATGGGGAGAAGATTATTCTTTTATCCAGACCGAGGAAGTGGAAGAGGAACGGCTTAAAATGGGATGGGGAAGCGACTTTGGCGATATCCCCTATTTGAAGTTTTATTATAAGGAACCCGAAAACTGTCAGCGGCTCATGGATGAATGTGATATTGCGATTTTTGACGGACTCGACGACGAATCCTACATACAGACCCGGTTAAAGAACGGAAAAATCGTTCTTCGCACCTGGGAGCGACTCTATAAACAGGGGCAGTGGAAAGCGGTTTCTCCAAGAGGGCTTATCAAGAAGTATCACGATCATACAAGATACAGCAGTGCGCCGGTATATCTGCTCTGCTACGGAGCATATGTGGCGGACGATTTCGAAATCATCCGTGCGTACCGCGGTAAACGTTATAAATGGGGATATTTCCCGGCTTTTGTGCCGTATACGGATGAAGAAATCAAAAACAACAAGGAGAAGAATGTTCCCGAGGTTTTGTGGGCCGGACGGCTGATCGGATGGAAACATACGATGGATGCGCTAAAAGCCGCGAAAGAGAATGCCGACAGGGGAAATATTTTTCATATGACCGTGGTGGGAACCGGAGAATGCGAAGAGGAATTAAAAGCCTTTGTTCGTGAAAACGGTCTGGAAGAGACGGTTACTTTTACGGGACCGCTGCCACCGGACGAA
>OMRN01000136.1 GCA_900313265.1 uncultured Lachnospiraceae bacterium
ACCCCTGCGGATTACCGCAGGGGTTTTTAAATGAAATCAATTATAATATAACACTCTTCTGCGCCATCAGTTTCTGATATTCTCCGTAATTCTTAAATACCAGAATCGCAAAGCTTCCGTCATTATAGACCTGTTTTTGAAGCACCTGTTCTTTCTGATAAGCCGGATCGTTTAATTCCGAAACATCCATTAATACAAAAAACTCCTCGTTCGGGAAACTCTCCACATGGTCCTTTTCCTGAAGCCAGGCAACCGGTTCCATGCTGACCACATTCTGTACGGTCCAGAATTCCACCTCTCCGTCCGTCAGTTCGGTAATCATCCCCGCTCTCCAGAACGAAGCAACGCCCTTATGATAGCCGTTATCTTTAAGCCAGTCCGCTACCGTATGAAGCCTGAGGTCAATCGGAATCTCTTCCAGATAAGGATTACGGCTTACCGAAATTCCGGAAACAACCAGATAAAAAGAAAGCACCGCCATAAGGATCACACCACGCAGTTTTTTCCCCGGAAGTTCAATCACAAGGATTAAAGGAATAAAGAAAAACGGAACCAGCGGAAGCCAGTAGGACTCGTTATAAACCCATGTTTCACTGAAAATCAAAAGCAGCATAAGAAATGCGCAAAGCACATAAATCGTGATAAGCCTTAGTGCTTCGGAACTGTCAAACTCATCGGAATTCTTCGATGAGAACAGCTCTTCCGCCCCCGTAAAATCTTTCAGTTTTACAAACTCCGACAGGCTCTTTTGTCCGGATTTGACGGCTACAGCAGCAATTGCCGCAATCATGCCGGCAAGCAGCATCATGCTTGCAAGATTGACCATGCCCGCAAGACTGAAAAATTCAACATTTTTCTGCCATCCGAACTGTCTGATAAACTGTTCGAGGACGGACCAGACCGGAGCAAGCGTAAACTCATTCCATGCGGTTTCGTTATAATCCTTAAAGGTATAAATCTTCGAAAGGACCTTGGAATTTACGACAAATCCAAGCGCACCAGATAACAGCATTGCTGTCGAATAGATAAGCATCTTCCATTTCTCGCCCTTGCCGCGGTTTGTCAGAAAAACAATCAGACACGCTAAGAAAAACGGCGCATAGCAGACCATCGGCTGTCTGGCGCCTCCGAGTCCCGCAACAAAGCAAAGAAGAATCAGCAAAACGCTTTCAACAATAAGCAAAATACTATTTTTTGATTTTTTTGCAGGGGATGTACCCGGATACTCTTTCAGAGCATCCGCCGGAGAACGCAGGCACCGGAAGAAAAGTCCGATGGAGAAAAGCGATATCACAATATGCGGCACATAATACGAACAGTAAATCACATTCCATGCGTACCATTTTCCGAACGGACAGATTAATACCGCAGCAAGCCAGAATCCTTTGTTTTTGCGACCGATGGCCCACATAAAGAATACGCCCGCCGCAATTAAAATCAGCATAAAAAGCGCAATCGACAAAGTCCTTGCCGCATGCCAGTTATGTGGGAAGAACAAAAGTCCGATTTTATAAATAAACTGCGTATTCAGCACACGAAGTTCGGAGGAATAATACCAGTTACGGGATAAGAAACCGCCCTCTTTATTTAAGAGGCCGGAAAGCATCATCTCGCATGCCGCATCGGAATTGACAAAATCCCTGCCTTTTACGGCAAAGAAAATCAGATTGTAAATATAGAAAAACCCTGTTAAAAGAAGAGACCAAAACTCTTCCCTCCGGAAGAATTTTGGTCTTTTATCATTGCCCTGATTCATCGATTAATCCTTCTTGCTAAGAATAACATCTTCCGCCTGTTTAATCTCTTCCTCGCCCCAGATCTTCTTATTCAGTTCGGTATCCATCTTGGATACGAGTTCAAGAACCGCTTTGGCCTTGGTCTGCTCTTCGGCTGCTTTCTTCTCATCGTTAATTAAAAGTTCTAACGAACTGGAAATGGAATTGATATTGTTCTTGAATTCCTGAATCAGTTCTGCCGTCTTGTCTTTGGCCACTTCCATGATTTCGTTGATATAAGCATCAAACTGAACTTTGGTGGTGTTTGCAAACATCTGCTCAACGTCGGCCTTGTAATTTTTCTTATTGTTGGTCGAGAAGATAAAAATCGCTTTCTGCTTATTGATGTATTCATCCATCTTCAGTGCCTTTAAGGATGAAGGCGGAATCTGGGTTTCCGAAACGTTGGTAATACGACGGATTAAATTCTCATCGATTCCTTTATAACCGGTAATCTTCTGAATGATAATGCCTTTCAGTTCGTCAATCTGCTGCTGTAAAATACGGCCGCGGTTGTTCTTGTAGCTGTTATCGATTTCTTCGAGATAACGGTTTAATTCATTACGGATAATATTGTTCTTTTCTTCGAAAACTTCCGGACGAATGGCAATCCATTTCATCTTGTCGGCAATCTTGCTCGCCTGGATTTTTCTGTTTTCGATAACCGTGTAAAGCTGGTTGATATCGTCAATCTGGAATACCAGCGAATCGGTTGTGATGCTCTGCATATAATCGGCATATGCCGCATCGATATCCTGAACCATGCTGGTCTTCATGGTATCGATATTACGCTCGATTTCCTCTTTGGAAAGACGAGCCTGATTCTCAATAACTTCATAGTCTTCACGGATAAAATTAACAACGCTCGTAATTCCGTCGTAAAGGCCTTTTGCCTTAACCGCCAGCGCATATTTCTGTGCATAACGGATGATTTCCTTCTCGATGGCATACATACCGGAATTTACGTAGATTCTCTGTACAATCGGATAAAGGGACGTATCTTCCGGATTGGCACAGCGCTTTAATTCCGCGTTGCAGTCCTTAATTAACTGCTTGGTCTCGTTATCGGAATTGGCAAGCTTGTCGAGTTTGAAATACATTCCCGTTTCCACATCCTGGGACGGAGCATCTTTTCCGAGGAACGGATCCGCAACGGGTTCATTGTTAATCTCACCTTTATGATTGGCAAGCCATCTTCTTTCATCTTCGGTATCCACATTGTTGCCGATTGCCTTGGCAATGTATGCCGCCTTCGCGGATACGAAGAAAAGACGCTCTTTGGAAAGATCGATCTGCTCCGCTTCTTCGTTGTAAATCTTATCGGTTTCCTTTAAGGTAACTTCGACTTTCTTGTTGCGAAGTTCCTTTAAGTCCGGCAGACTCTTGGTGTCGGCCTGGTTAATGATATGTAAGGAACGGGCCAAATCGATGGTAATCGAAGTGTCGTTCTTCTTGTCGTTGCTGTCCGCAATTAAATTATAAAGAATGGAGTTACCGGTTCCTTCCATTTTGGTCGGCTCGTAAAGCACGATTAAAATGGAGTTGGTCTGCTGACGCAAAGCTTTCTGAAGTACCAGCAGATGTTCGTTGGAATTCGAATCGGTACCCGGTGTATCATAGAATGTGAAATTGATATTCTTCGCAAGCGGAATCGGGAAAAATACATCAATGATGCCGTCCACATACTCTTCGGTATCCGCATCCACATGATTCGGAATATCGTTTAATTTCTTCAGAATCTGGTATAACTGCTCATGCTGCTGTAAGCGGAACATAATCGAAGAATTGATTTCTCCGTTTACCTTCTCTTCCGTCAGTTCGCAGGGAGTCTCCGAATGGAACGCAAATTTCTTCTTGTTTTCATCCCAGGTAATGGTTGCAAGAATTTCCTTATCGCCTTCCGAGCCTTTCTTGATGCGGAAAGATACAGAGGGCGCCGGTGCATTCGTAATGCGGAACATTTTTGCGGTCTCGGAATTAATGCTCTCCGGCAGAATTCTGCGGCCGATTAATGCATTGATAAAGGTGGACTTGCCGGACGAATAGGTTCCGACTAAGCACAGATTGACATCGGAATTGTTTAATTTGGCTTTCTTTTCTTCAAATTCCGCTTTTCTTTTTAAGAACGATTCCTTGATGTCGGAATTTTGAAGTTCGTCTCCGAGCATAGTAAGCGTCGTATCGCAGTATTTGCTGATGCTGTCAAAAATCTCGGCAACGCTCGGAAGCTCCACAAAATCATCGATGATGAAACGCTCTTCACCGCAGCTTTTGTTATATTCTTTTACTTTCTTCTGGAAATCGTCGTAATCGATTTTCGTTCCCTTGAACGTGATGCTGACCTGGTCGCGTAAGAACTGCTCCCAAATGTCCTCAAAGAATTTATTTCCATGATTCTGTAATAAAAACTCACCCTTGTCCGGAGCGTACTGGCTCAGCCACGGACACATCGAATAAGGAATTTCAACGAATTCCCCTTTCGCCTTGGCAAGAAAACGAATCTCTTTCTTGACCGGATGATACATAATCATTAATTCTTTCATTTTTCCCTCCAAATATCCCCTGATTCCGAATTATAGAATACGCCAAAGCCCTTATCTTCGGCGAAAAATCGCAATTTTCCCGTTTTTCAACGCAAAAAAGCCGAGTCAAAACTCAAAGAAACTCCACATAAGATTATACCACAATATATTGATTTGTCAAAAAATAATTTGCGCTTTTTATCACTAGATATTGTGTATTTATGTAAACTATATATTTTCAATCTGCCAGTCGATTGGTTCCAGTCCGTGCGCCTTTAGAAATTCGTTTGTTTTGGAAAAATGCTTGCACCCGAAGAATCCGCGGTAAGCCGACAAAGGGCTTGGATGCGGGGCTTTTAAGACAAGATGGTTCGGATTATGAAGCATCTCGGCCTTCTTTTGTGCAGGCGTTCCCCAAAGCAGAAAAACGACCGGCTCCTCTTTGGCATCCACCAGTTCGATTACACGGTCCGTAAACGTCTCCCAGCCGAGCATCCGGTGCGAATTCGCCTGATGTGCCCGGACCGTCAGCACGGTATTGAGCATGAGCACGCCCTGCTCGGCCCATTTCACCAAATAGCCGTTATTCGGGATATAGCAACCCAGATCATCGTGAAGTTCCTGATAAATATTGACAAGCGAAGGCGGAATCTCCACGCCTTTCTGCACGGAAAAACAAAGCCCGTGCGCCTGATGATCGTTGTGATACGGATCCTGCCCGAGGATTACCACTTTCACATCCTTATACGGAGTGAGCAAAAAAGCGGAGAAAATCTGATCCTTGGGCGGAAAAATCTGTCTCGACGCATACTCCGATGCCATGGTCTTCGTCAGTTTCTTATAATATTCTTTCTCGGATTCCTCTTTAAAATACGGAATCCAGTCGTTTGCCACTATTCCCATGTTTACAGTCTCACAGATATTCCTCTGCCGCGCAGATATTCCTTCACTTCCTTTATTTCCAGTTCCTTGAAGTGGAAAAGACTGGCCGCAAGTGCCGCATCGGCTTTTCCTTCACTTAATGCATCGTAAAAATGCTCAAGCGTTCCCGCACCGCCCGAAGCGATAACCGGAACGGAGACATTTTCGGAGATGATTCTTGTCAGTTCCAAATCGTAGCCATTCTTGGTTCCGTCGCAGTCCATGGAAGTCAGAAGTATCTCCCCGGCACCGAGTTCATCGGCTTTCATCGCCCATTCGACGGCATCGATGCCCATGTCGATACGTCCGCCGTTTTTATAAATATTCCAGCCCGAGCCGTCCTCTCTTCTTTTTGCATCAATCGCCACAACCACGCACTGGGAACCGAATTTGTCGGCTGCTTCCGCAATTAAAGGCGGGTTCATGATGGCTGCGGAGTTGACGGCGATTTTGTCCGCGCCTTCTCTTAATATCTGTCTGAAATCGTCGACCGTGCGGATTCCGCCACCGACCGTGAACGGAATAAACACCTGCTCCGCCACACGGCGAACCATGTCCACGACGGTTTTTCTGGCGTCACTCGATGCGGTGATATCCAAAAATACCAGCTCATCCGCGCCCTCTTTATCGTAGATTTTGGCTACTTCCACCGGATCGCCGGCATCGATTAAATTGACAAAATTTACTCCCTTTACCACTCTGCCCGCATTCACATCTAAGCAGGGGATGATTCTTTTTGTATGCATGATTTATTCTCCGTCACAGTTCCAGATAATTCTTCAAAATCGCAAGTCCCACATCCGAACTTTTCTCCGGATGGAACTGGCAGGCATAGATATTGTCCCATTCCACCGCCGCATGCACATGGTTTCCGTACTCGCATGTTGCCGCAACAATTCTCTCATCCGATGCCTTCAGATAATAGGAATGGACAAAATACACATAGCTGCCGGGATCAATTCCCTTAAACAGTTTGGATTCCTTGGGAAAATCCAGCGAATTCCATCCGATCTGAGGAATTTTCAGTCCGTATTCCGGCGAAAAACGTACGATTTTTCCGGGCAATAGCGACAGTCCTTTTACCCCCGGAGATTCCTCGCTTTCCTCAAAAAAAAGCTGCATTCCGAGACAGATTCCAAGGATCGGTTTTCCGGCCTTCACCATGGATTTAATTTCATCGGTTAAATGAAAACGGTTTAATGCGTCCATGGCATCCCCGAAAGCCCCCACACCGGGTAAAATCAGTTTCTCTGCCTTTTGCAGCTTTTCGGCATCATTTGTAATTTCGTAATCCGCGCCGAGAAACCGAAGTGCTTTCTCCACACTTCGCATATTCCCGGCATCATAGTCAATTAAAGCAATCATAGTTCCGTCCGTTTCTTTATATTGTCAGTTTCACCGATTCCGCATTTATACGATTCCGCAATCCGGTTTGACAATAATCTGTTCCGGCGGATATCGTTTTAAACCCGGCTTCATTCATTAGATATTCATAATAGCCATCTTTTCTTCTTCCGATAAAAGAGACGGCTGTATTTCCGCGATAATTTTATCAAAGTCAAGTAAAATAATCAGGCGGCCTTCATTGCGGATAATCCCCTTCGCAAGATGCTGTTCGTCCACACCGAGCGTATTATCCAGTGCGACGATATCGCTTTCTTCCACCCGGATAATTCCAAGCGCCGCTTCCACATGGAACGCAACGTCCAGATTCCGGTAATTCGTGATAACGAAAAATCCCTCTTCCATCGTACGGCCCCTGCCCAGATAAATTGCGAGGTCCACGGCCGTAATCACAGTATCGCGCGGCATAAAAATCCCTTCCACGCAGGAAT
>OMRN01000052.1 GCA_900313265.1 uncultured Lachnospiraceae bacterium
AATGCTTCCGGCGATTACGAAGAGATGGAAGACAAGATGCATATATTTCTTGTCTTTCATTTTGTAAAAAATGATACCGAAAGTATATAAAAGGCCGCCGGCAACCAGATATAAAAGCCCGCTTAAAGGAATTGCGCGAATCATTTGTACGGCGCCGACAACAATCATCCAGCCCATTAAAATGTACAAAGCCTGTGAGAGGCGATAAAATTTATGGATGTCAACAAGGTTGATGACAATGCCGAGAATCATGCATGCTACATTAACACCCCAGATGGCCCATCCCCATACGCCTTTAATCATACCGAGGCAGACAGGAGCGTAGGATCCGCAAATCATAACATAGATCATGCAGTGATCGAGAACCTGAAGTGTTTTCTTTACTTTTAAATCGGTAACGGTATGATAAAGAAAAGAAGTCGTATAAACCGCCAGAAAACCGAAACCGAAAGCGGCCACCGCAAAAACGGTAAGCGGGCTTTTTCCTAAAGAAACGCAGCGGACAATCATTAAAATCGTGCCGGCCAGGAATGCGAGAGAAGCAGCTCCGTGGGAAATTGCACAGCCGATTTCCTCGCCTGCGGTACGTGTGTTAAAGGAAAGTTTGTCCTGAACACGTTTTTTGGTCTTTTTAATGGTTTTCTTTATCGGTTCAACCGGATTTACCGGCGCATTAACGGTTTGATTAATCGGATAATTTTTAACGGAATCCATAGTTATCCTCCTTTTTGCGTGATGTAGTATCGAAAACTACTTCTTGCGGTTTTAAAATCAAAATTTATAACTATACCTTATATCCAAACGGACAGGATAGCAATAAAATAATAATGAAAAAAACATTAATTTTCTGTTAACTAAAGGATTTAGGCGCTTAACAAGGGATTTTGGATTTATTACTTGCAAAAATGAATTGCTTATGTTATAGTTGAAAAGCTGATATTTTTAGGCTGCACATGGAGGATTATTAACGTGATTCGAATTGCAATAACGATTGTATTTATTATAGTATGTGTAACAATGTCCGCACTGGTACTTATGCAGGAGGGAAAATCCCAGGGAC
Organism: uncultured Lachnospiraceae bacterium; assembly: GCA_900313265.1. GTDB lineage: Bacteria > Bacillota > Clostridia > Lachnospirales > Lachnospiraceae > UBA3766. Next base: position 1,061 of record OMRN01000052.1, read on the forward strand.
TCGGTGCCATCAGCGGTGCTGCGGAAACTTACTGGGGTAAGAACAAGGGACGTTCCATGGAGGGAATGCTCGTTAAACTGACCAGAATTCTGGCGATTGCCTTTGTTCTTCTTGCTCTTTTATTAAACTTAAGCATGTTTTAAGAAAGAACGAAAGAGACTTAAGCCCCTGCGGAGATTTCCACAGGGGTTTTTTATTAAACTACCGGTTGTTTTACTTTAAATACGGAATAGGATATGATGATATCATAACAAGTAAATCTGAGACCGCGGTATGATTTTTGAAGCGGTCAGCCGTAACACGGTTTTTGATTATTCGGTAATGACAAATGAGTAAAGAAGCGAAAAAATTAATAGCCAACAATAAAAAAGTCTATCATGATTACTTTATTGAAGATACCTACGAAGCAGGAATCGTTCTTCACGGAACGGAAGTAAAAAGCTTAAGAATGGGAAAGTGCTCCATTAAAGAATCCTTTCTCCGAATCGAGAACGGTGAGATGATGATTTACGGCATGCATATTTCTCCGTATGAAAAGGGTAATATTTTCAATAAAGATCCGCTTAGGACCAGAAAACTTCTTCTTCATAAAAGCGAAATCATGAAGCTGGTCGGGAAAACAAAAGAAAAGGGATTTACCATTGTTCCCATTGAAGTCTATTTTAAAGACGGAAAGGCAAAAATGTTAATCGGCCTGGCCAAGGGAAAGAAACTCTACGACAAGCGCGAGGATATTGCAAAACGTGATATGAAGCGTGAAGCGGAGAGGGAATTCAAGAATATCCGGTGAAGATTATTTTTCTTCCGAATGATTTGTTTGGAATCAGGATTGGAGAACAATTGAAATTCAATTATCGTTTTATTGAAAATTCGCGATTTTTGATATAGAATATCTATGAATATGAGCTTTCGTATTCGCAGATAAACACTGAACCTTCACAAATGAATAAGGGGTAGTAAAGGTTTCGACAGGGGCAATGCAGCCGGAGAAGCTATCCGTTCGGGTACGTAAAACCCAAAACCTAAATATAAACGCTAACAAAAGAGTAGCTTTAGCAGCTTAATTGCTGCTTGTCCGCCCGGATTCACCCACAGATCCGGATACGGGCATCATTGATTGTGGGAAACGGCATATGTTAAGCTTTGCGCATGTGTACGTATCATGAAGCTACCGAAGCGGAAAGATTGTTGCTCATCGTTTCGATTTCGGGAATTTTAAACGAACAACTACGATAGTAGAAGGACGGGGAATTTGCTTTTGGACATGGGTTCGACTCCCATCTACTCCACTTTACACGGGGCTATAGTTCAGCTGGGAGAACGCTTGCATGGCATGCAAGAGGTCGTCGGTTCGAGTCCGATTAGCTCCATTTTTATGAATAAAAACCGGATAATTACGAATAATGGAACACTATACAATTATAGTGCCCTGTTACCAGCCGGATGAAAATCTGCTCAAGGTAATTGAAGGGCTTGAAGAAAACGGATTTGAGGATATTGTGGTTGTGAATGACGGAAGCGCAGAGAATACGCTTTCATTTTTCGAAACCGCAAAAAAACATGATTCCGTTACACTGCTTACACATGAAGTAAACAAAGGGAAGGGCCGTGCGCTGAAGACGGCTTTTTCTTATGTTTTGGAGAGCATTCCCGATTCGCTCGGCGTTATCTGCGTGGATGCCGATAACCAGCATACCATCAAGGATATTAAGGAACTCCATAAACAGATGCAGGAAAATCCGGGGGCGGTTTATTTCGGCTGCCGTAATTTTAATGACCCGAACGTTCCGTGGAGAAGCAGTTTCGGGAATAAGGTCACATCATTTATTTTCACCTATATTCTTCGCATCCCGATCAGCGATACACAGACCGGTCTTCGCGGAATTCCCCGCGAGTATCTGCAGTATATGATTGATACCAAAGGCGACCGCTATGAGTTCGAAACGGAGATGCTTTTTACCATCAAGACAAAAAATATCCCGCTTAAGGAAACGACAATCGAAACGGTTTATATCGGCGAAAGCAACGATACTTCGCATTTTCACCCGATTCGCGATTCCTGGCGGATTTACAAACTGATTCTCGCTTATGCTTTTAAGCGTCTTTTTTCGTTTATTAAGTTTGCGATGAGTTCGTTTGTATCATTTTTGACGGACTGGGGTGTTTATACCACACTTCTTCTTTTTCTTTCCGGAAGAATGGAAGAGAAAATTGCACTGGCAATCGCGGTTGTTTCCGGAAAACTGCTTTCTTCGATTCTGAATTTCTTTTTAAACCGCAAAGTTGTATTCAAAAGCAAAAAAGGTACCGGCAGCACGCTGGTCCGGTACTATATTTTATGGGCCTGTCAGACGGCCTGTTCTTACGGTCTGATTACACTGCTCGGATTTCTTTTCGGCAGCGAAAGCGTAATCGTAAAAATCGTTTTAAAGCCCATTGTTGATGTTGTTTTATTCCTGCTCAGTTATAAAATTCAGAAAAACTGGGTTTTCGGGCAGAAAGAAAAAAATTCATAATTATCGGATATCATTTAAATTTAAAGATAATAAGATCCATTCAATAAATAATTAAACAAATTCATAAAGATACACAGAATTAACCTAAAGAATTCACAATTTTGTCACGAACTGTTGCTACACTGTATGTATATGCTTGGATATTTATATTCATTTAGGCATATTTTAGCGGCTGTTTCCGGTAAAAAACATCAATTAAGCCAATGTTTGGATTGTGGAGGACATAAATGGAAAATATCAAAATTCTTGTTGTAGACGATGAAGCCAGAATGAGAAAACTTGTAAACGATTTCCTTACCAAAGCGGGGTATCACGTGCTCGAAGCGGCGGACGGAGAGGAAGCTTTACAGGTTTTTTATGATAATAAAGATATTGCC
>OMRN01000376.1 GCA_900313265.1 uncultured Lachnospiraceae bacterium
CCACAGTATTTCCCCGGAAACCTTCACGTCACCACGACGAATAAGCCCGGCAATCGCAGTTGCTGTCAGGCTCTTTCCGCTCCCGGATTCTCCCACCAGACCGATGATTTCACCCTCTTTTAGCGTAAAGTCAACATCCCGGACAGCGGTTTCCGGTCTGGAATGGTCGAAAAATTCAATTTTTAAGTCTTTTACTTCAAGCATCTTTTTTGGGTGCCAGGCACTTTTGCCCCTTGGGTGCCAGGCACTTTTGGGCCAAAAGTGCCTGGCACCCAACGCATCATTTCCTCTTCAGTAAATTCGTCTTCATGTCCCCGTCCGAAATCAGTCCGAAGCCCAGTAACAGAAGCATCATCACAATACCGGGGAACAATACGTAATGCGGAGCCGCTTTCAGGTAAGCCTGGCCGTCGGAAATCATTCCGCCGAGGCTCGCGGTCGGCGGCTGAACGCCGATTCCGAGATAAGAAAGGCCGGCTTCCGCAAGAATACAGTTATTAAAAGCAATCAGTACGCAGTTAATCAGTGTCGGAAGAACATTCGGCAGAATATGGACAAACATAATCCGAAGATCCGACGCACCCATAATCTTTGCGGCCTGAACGTATTCAAGTTTGCGCTGCTCCTTATATTCCGTCCGGATCATCTTCGCGAAACTCGGTATCACCGAAATCCCGAGCGCTATAATAATATTCACCATTCCGGAATTGGAAAGGCTCACAAAAACCAATGCCAGAAGAATACTCGGAATGGCAAAAAGAACATCCATAATCCGCATAACCACATCATCGATATAGCTTCCGTAATACCCGGTAAATGCACCGATTACGGTCCCTCCGACGGTTCCGATCAGTGTAGCAAAAAAAGCAATGACCACAGACGTCCGAAGCCCTTCCTGAACACGTGCGTAGATATCCCGTCCGAAATTATCCGTCCCGAACCAGTGTTTTAACTCCGGGCCCGCAAGTTTCGCCGAAGCATCCATCTGCGTGGTGGTATAGGGATGATAAACGAATCCAAGCAGCAGAAAAAGAGCCAGTAATACCAGCAGTCCCATTCCGATATTCCATTTTATATCATGCTTCTTTAAAAATCGAATCATCTCAGCTGCTCTGCTCTTTTTTGCTTTGCTCTTTACTTCGCTCTTTCTTTGTTTCTTGCTCTTTTCGCTCTTATTCTTCTTACTCTTAAACTTTCTTACTCGCCCCTCACCCTCGGATCCAGTGCCGCATGTATGATATCCGTCAGGGCACTGACAAACACAATACCGAACGCAATCAGCATAATAATCGCTTCCACCACCGGGTAATCGCGTACCGAAATTGCGGACAGAAGGCTCCGTCCAAGCCCCGGAATTCCGAACGTCTGCTCAATGACAATCCCGGACGCAATCATATCCGCAAAAATCATGCCCACAAAGGTAATCGTCGGCATGATGGCATTCTTTAAGACATATTTATATAAAAGTCCCGTCGTATTGTTTCCCTTCGAATACGCGGTTTTTGCATAATCCTTCTTTGCTTCCTCAAGAATATTCGTCCTTAAAAGCTTAATGCACATCGCCGTCTTCGGAATGGCCAGCGCAATTGCCGGGCAGATCATATAACCTAAGAACCTTCCGAAGTTGACATCATATCCCACATAGGATCCCGGTGAGAACAGTTTCAGCACGATACCGAAGAAAAATGTAAGAAGAAGTCCTAACAAAAACGGGGGAAAGGCCATGAAAATCTGGTTAAGTACCATAATGATACGGTCCGCCGGTCCGTCCTTATGTTTTGCCGTATAGACACCGATCGGCACGGAAAAAGCTGCCACAATCAGAATCGCGAAAAGCGATAAAACCGCATTGATCGGGATTTTTGAGCCGATTAACTTTGTAACGGGCATCGAATAAGCATAAGAAGTTCCGAAATCTCCGTGCAGAATTCCGAAAAGCCACTTAAAATACCGTACGAAAAACGGTGCGTTTAAGCCCATCTGCTCTCGCAGTGCTTCCACCTTTTCCGGTGTCGCATTTGTTCCGAGTTTCGATACCGCCGGATCTCCCGGAATCACGGAAAATAAGAAAAAGACAACAAAAGAGACTGCCAGAAGGGTAAGTATCAATGCTGCTATTTTTTTCAACACATACTTTCCCATGGCAGTCTCCTGTAATTCTTAATAAAACTTAGTTCGCCGGTTTAATTTTCGCTACATCAATGACATACACCGGATAGAATTCGTAACCGGTATAGTTGCGATTCAGTGCCACAAATTCCGGCAGATCCTGAATGTACACATTTGCCGCATCGTCACTTAACATCTGCAGGCAAACCTTGAATTCATTGGTCTGCATATCCGGATCCAGTTCCGTTAATGCGCTGTCATAGGCTTTGTCATAGGCCGGTGAATTGTAATTGGTAAAATTATTATCCGCTGTCGATACAAAACGTGACAGCAGGCTGGATGCCGTAAGCTGCGCTGCATCCACACCGATTACGGTTGCATCGTAATTTCGGCCGATATAGGTATCACTGAGCCATGTATCCCAGTCAACCTGCTTAATATTTGCCGTAATTCCCACTTCCGCAAGCTGCTCTTTTAAGACCGTTGCGGTCTCCACGTGCTGCGTATAGTTCGAAGGAACTGTAATTTCAAACGTAAATCCGTTCTCATATCCGGCTTTTTTCAAAAGTTCCTTTGCCTTCTCAGTATCGTGCGGATACGCATCGGCTAAAGAATCATCGTAATATTTCCGGAAATTCGGATACATGCTGCTTCCGATTTTTACGCCCTCTCCGTCGGATACGAACGCAAGAATCGCATCCTTGTCGATGGCATAACACATTGCTTTTCTGACATCCGCGTTGTCAAAAGGTTCCACATTGTGATTTAAGTAAAGCGCCTGAACCAGGTTCATGGTTCCGCTCATCACATCAAATCTCTCGCTCGGAATCTGCACTCTTTGTGCATTGGTTAAATGTGCCATCATATCGATGGAGCCGCCTTCGAATTCCATCGGAATCGTATCGGAGTTGGCACAGATTTTAAACGTTACATTTTTGATGGAAGCTTTGTCGCCCCAGTATTCGTCATTTTTCTCAAAAATCACATTTTCAAGCGGAGTGCGGGAAACGTAACGGTACGGTCCCGTTCCGATGGCGTCTACCGCAGGATTGTCATTATGCTCGGGAATAATGGCCGCTGAAACACTTGCAATATTGGCAAGGAAATCATAATCCACCTGCTTTAATGTTACGGATACATGGTTCTCATCCACGATATCCACGCTCTGAACATTTAAAAGCGCCGATATCCTGGGCTCTCCACCTTCGATATCCGCGCATTTGCTTATGGAATACTTTACATCCTCTGCAGTAACCGGTGTACCGTCGTGGAATTTTACATTGTCACGAATCGTGAATGTGTAGGTTAAACCGTCTTCACTCGTCGCAATCTCACTTGCTACCGCAGGAACGATATTACCATCGGCATCGGGTTTTACCAGTCCTTCGAAAACATTGAAGAATATTTCTTTGGTTCCTGCCGCCACCATATCGTGAGGGTCAAGAGTTTCTTCAATATCCTGAGGGATTCCGATGGTGATAGAGTCTTTCGGATTTCCTTTCTTGTCGCCTGCGCATCCGCCCAGTGCAACAGCAAGTGAAAGCGCGGTGAAAACTGCCACCCATCTGGTCAGTTTTTTCTTCATCGTCTTTCTTCCTTTCTCTCTACTTAAGTATAAATATTAAATTGTATCTGTAATCCGGTCGTCTTCCTTCGGTCTTCCTTCCGGTCATTGCCTTCCGTTCCTTGGGAATTATCTTCCGGTTTACATTCATTATAAGTGCCGGTCCGAAATCTTATCCGGCTAGTTCAAAACCTTCTTCAGTTCGTCCATGAACGTGTTCACATCCTTGAATTCACGATATACGGATGCAAAACGGACATAGGCAACCGGATCCAAATCCTTTAACTTGTTCATGATGCTTTCACCGATTACGGCAGAATTCACTTCTCTTTCCTCTCTGCTGTATACTTCGGTTTCCACTTCATCCACAAGTCTGGCAATCTGTTCTGCCGATACCGGACGTTTGTGGCAGGCACGAAGAACACCGGCTTCGATTTTCGCACGGTCATATGCTTCGCGGTTTAAATCCTTCTTGATAATGATTAAAGGAATGGTTTCCACTTTCTCATATGTGGTAAAACGCTTTCCACACTCATCACAGGCACGTCTGCGGCGAATGGAATTGTTCTCTTCTGCCGGTCTGGAATCGATTACTCTGGTATTCTCATGACCGCAATACGGACATTTCATTGTCGTTCCCCCTTATCTTTTCTTTAAGAAATCCGGAACGGCAATGGATTTCGTCTGTACATTGCTTCGAATCTCCGAAGGCTTCGGTGCGGGTTTCGGAGCAGGCGCCGGTACAGGAGCGGGAGCAGGTGCAGGCTGCGGCTGCTGAGGAATCGCCGAAGTATGCTGCGGTGTACCCTGAATTGTTCTGCTGATGGTCGGTGAAGGCATTGTTCTTCCGAATCCACCGTGTCCTGCCGCTGCATTCTGTGCGTAAGTAGGAACCGCATAACGGGATCCCTGAACCGGTTTGGAATAAAGTCCGGTAGCAATTACCGTAACCTTGCAGGTATCCGGCTCGGCATCGGAATACATGGCACCGAGAATGATATTAACCTGTTCACCCGTAATATCCGTGATATAACTGGATGCAACATTGGTATCAAATAAGGAGATGTCTCCGGAGATATTGATGATAACATCGGTAGCTCCGTCGATGGTTGTCTCGAGAAGCGGGCTCTCCACAGCCATTCTGACTGCATCGAGTGCCTTGTCCTCGCCCTTTCCGGTACCGATACCGATATGGGCAATACCCTTGCCGAGCATAACGGTCTGTACATCCGCAAAGTCGAGGTTGATGATTGCAGGTAAGTTAATCAAATCGGTAATACCGGATACGGACTGCTGTAATACTTCATCCGCCTTCTTTAATGCTTCCGGCATGGTCGTCTTCTTATCGCAAATCTCTAACAGTTTATCGTTCGGGATAACAATCAGTGTATCCACATGTTCTTTCAAACGTTCGATACCGCCCTCGGCATTATCCATACGGGTCTTTGCCTCAAACTTGAACGGTTTCGTTACAACGCCGACGGTAAGGATTCCCATTCCCTTGGAAATCTCCGCAACAACAGGTGCCGCACCGGTTCCGGTTCCGCCACCCATACCGCAGGTTACGAATACCATATCGGCACCCTGCAGTGCATCGGCAATTTCTTCTTTATTCTCTTCCGCAGCCGCCTGACCAACTTCGGGTTTTGCGCCTGCGCCAAGCCCTTTCGTGAGTTTCTCGCCGATCTGGATAAGTTTCGGTGCTTTACAGTTCTTCAGTGCCTGGCTGTCGGAATTGACTCCGACAAATTCAACTCCTCCCACATTGTCATCAATCATGCGGTTAACGGCATTATTTCCGGCTCCGCCGACACCAACAACAATGATTCTTGCTGCCGAATTCTCATCATTTGCTCTGATCTCAATCAAGGCTTTTTCCTCCTAACATCCCTCTTTTATTTTTCCACCTGGTAATGTGTTTTTGACTAAAAAGGTAAACCGAAAGTCAAGGTTTTAAAAACACAAAATATGCCACTTTTTTCAAAAATGACATCAATATCCTTCATAATGATAGTATTTTTTCCGTGAATATGCAAGTAAATATTGTAAATTTAGATATATATTATGTAAATAAATCCAAAAAAACTGACCGGGTCAAAACCATCATTCCTACTTTTCATCTACCTCAAACGTCGTTCTCGGATCGGTCGCCGTGAAATTCTCCATGTGAAGTTTCCCGGATAAATGCATCGGATTGGCTTTTTCGAGGATGGCTTTTAAGTGCGTAATCTGCTCCTGAAGATGTTCTCCGTTTCCGAGTTCCACTCTCACGTTTCCGTAATAAAGCGTGATATTGTTCATATTGTCAAAATAGATTTTGTCCGCCACAAGGTCCTTTTTATTTAAAAGCTGTGTAAGGCTCAAAATTTCCTTGAAGATTCTCGGGTCCTCCACCGGAAGCGGCTCATGAATGATTACATGGTCAAAATCAAGGCCGGTAATCTCCGGCACACCCGGCACGACATCTTTGGAACTCTCCACCACGATTCCGTCCTTGTCAAAATACATCCGGTTCTCGAGGTATGTCACATAACCGGCAATCGCTTTTTCGTAAACGATGATTTTTACCGTATTACGGTCCCGGATATAGACATCCATCTGCTCCACAAAGGGAATATTCTCGACTTTACGATTTTTGTAATAAAGTTTTAAATAAAGCGAGTTTTCGCAAAAACGGTTCACCATAACCATGCTGCGAATCTCATCGGCCGTATAATGTGTGCTGCCCTCCACCTGAACCGTGGTTACCCGGAAGCCGAAATACAAGAAAAAAGCCCCTCCGATAAGAAGTGCTGCGGCAGCGGCGATTGCTATCAGGCGGATTCTTTTAAGAAAAGACAGGCCATCGCTTTCACGGCGTTTTTTCTTAAAATCAACCTTTTCCACATTTTCGTAGGATTCGTAGGTTTCCCTCTTCGGAAGAACACCCGTCTTCCCGGATTTTTTCTTCGCCGGTTTCAATTTTAATTTGTCGTGTGAACTCTTCTTTGCCATAATTTTTACCGCCGGTCAATCTGTATGGTACGCCCGACAGCAAGCGCAATTCCGATTTCCGCAAGGAACAGCAAAACCGAGGTACCTCCGGCGGAAATAAACGGCAGCGACACACCCGTATTCGGCATGGTATTCGTAACAACAGCGATATTCAGAATCACCTGTACCGCAATATGACTTAAAATGCCGATAACAAGCATAGCATTAAACAAATCCCTTGTATTTCCCGCAATAACGAAAAGGCGGTGAATTAAAATCGCAAAAAGCAGAATCAGGCAGAACGCTCCGAAAATTCCCATTTCCTCGCAGACAATGGAGAAAATCATGTCATTCTGTGCCTCGGAAATATCACCGATTTTAACAACGCTCTCGCCCAGTCCCTTTCCGAACAGGCCGCCGCTTCCGATGGCATAAAGCGCCTGCAGCACCTGGAAGCCTTCATCCGATCCGTACTTTTCGGGATGCCACCAGGCCAGAATACGTCCGATTCGGAAGGATGAAAACGATCCGTCCGAGAACCGGTCTACCAGATAAATGATTCCGAGAATCAGTCCGGCCGCCACAATCAGCGCCGCCCAGATTAAGAATATTTTCTTGCGGTCTTTGGCCACGATGGAAATCATTAAAACGGGGATAATAAACACAATCAGCGCCGAACTTAAGTTTCGGCTGACGAAATAGATAAAAATACAAAGAGCCACAACCGGAATCAGGGGCATAAAAATACCAAGCCAGGTATCCATATCCTTCTGCTTCTTTGTAATGGTTCTCGCATAGAAAATAATGATGAGCAGTTTTACGACTTCCACCGGTTCAAACTGCGGGAGCGGTCCGATTTTAATCCATCTGGTGGCACCGTGGGATGTAATATGAATTCCCGGAACCAGAAGAAGGGACATTAACGCAAAAGCCGCCGCAATATAAACCCAGCTCGGAATCATGCGGTATACTTTCGGCGGAATAAACGTAAGGATGGCTAAAAGCACAAATCCCATTACGGCCGCCATACCCTGCTTATTTAAAAAGTACATGGAATTTCCGAATTTGATGTTGGACTGATAGGCGCTCGCCGAATAGATCATGACAAAACCGAAGCACACCAGTAAAACCACTACCGCCAGCAGTGTAAAATCAAAATAAGCACGTTTGGTGCGTTTATTCCCGTATTGATTTCGAATTCTGTCAAGTGCCCTCAATTATTTCTCCAGTTTTCCGACAAGTTCTTTAAACATTTTTCCGCGGACTTCGTAATTCGGGAACATGCCCCAGCTTGCGCACGCAGGCGAAAGTAAAACCGCATCCCCTTCTTCAGCCAAATCGGCGCAGATTTTTACGGTTTCCTCTAAGTCTTCGGCGCGGTAAATCTTGGTAAAGCCGTGTGCAAGTGCGCACTGTTCGATTTTATCCGCCGTCTGTCCCAGTAAAACAAGTGCTTTGACCGTCGTTCCAAAGCTCTCCACCCACTCGTCGAATGTATTTCCTTTATCATATCCTCCGCCGATTAACACCGTCGGACGGTTCATGGCAAGTACTGCCTTAATGGCCGCATCGGGATTGGTTCCCTTTGAATCGTTATAATATTCCACGCCGCGCACCGTATCCACATATTCGATTCTGTGCTCTACCGCTTTGAATTCGCGGATGGTTTTTAAAATGTTCTCCATGGGAACACCGATGGCGTCGCACATGCAGATGGCCGCCATTACATTTTCCACGTTGTGCATGCCCAAAAGCCGCATTTCATGAATATTCATAAGCGGGGATTTTACTCCGTTTTTCGCCTGATAAATCATCTCATCATCGTAATAGCAACCGCTTGAAACTTCTCTTGCGGATGAAAACCACCGTACCTTCACGGTACTGCTTTTTTCAAGATTTTCCCCGAATTCTCTTAGCTTTGCATCTTCATAATTCAGGACACAGGTGTCACCGATTCCCTGATTTACGGCGATTTCTTCCTTGACTCGGATATACTCTTCCATCGTATGATGGCGGTTTAAATGATCCGGTGTAATATTTAAAATCGCCGATACCTGCGGATGAAAATCATGAATGGTTTCAAGCTGGAAGCTGGATATTTCGGCAATTGTGATGTCTCTTTCCCGTGTATCCATTGCAACGGAAGTATAGGGAATTCCGATATTTCCGACCACATAAGCGCTTCCGGAATATAATTTCGATACGGATGCGATATATTTTAAATAATCCGAAACGATCTGCCCGGTAAGTGCCGTTGTTGTGGTTTTACCGTTCGTACCGGTAATGGCAATCAGCTTGCCCTTTGAAATGGTATAGGCAAGTTCGATTTCACCGGTGATAAAAATACCCCTTTGCTTTAATTCAAGCGCCAGTCCGGTATCCGTCGGAACACCCGGGCTTAATACCACAAGGTCCAGTGTACACTTGATAACCTCCGGCAGTTCTCCGACAATAACATATGCCTCCTCTAATTCGCAGGTGCGTTTCTTTACTTCTTCTATATCCAGTTTTTCATTGGCATCATATAAAATCGGCTTTGCGCCGGCTGAAATTAATAAATCATATGCCGCCACACCGCTGATTCCCGCGCCGATAATAAGTGCTGTTTTATTCTTGTATGTCATTGATTCCTCCGTCTCCTTTAAATTCCGAGCAGTGCAATAACGCAGAGAATGATGGTCACAATCGTAAATGCGCTTACCACCTTGGTCTCCGGATATCCGCATTTCTCAAAATGATGGTGAATCGGTGCCATTTTGAAAATTCTCTTGCCGTGGCTTAACTTAAAATAGCTGACCTGAAGCATGACACTGATAACCTCTGCCATATAAATAAAGGCGATAATCGGGATAAAAAGCGGCATTTTTAAGAAATACGCTTCCGCTGCCACGAATCCGCCGAGGGCAAGTGCTCCCGTATCTCCCATAAAAACTTTCGCCGGATGGGAATTATAAAGCAGAAAACCCAAAAGAGCGCCGGTCATTGCCGCCGCCGGTACATGGGTTCCGTCACCCTTCAGTAAAGACACGATTGCAAAAAACACCGCAATAACGGCTGTCACCTTACTTGCCAGACCGTCCAGTCCGTCCGTAAAATTCGAACCGGTATCGGTTCCTAAAACTACCAGAAACAAAAGCGGAATCCACACCCACGGAAGGCCGTTTAATGCGATTACCTTCCCTCCCGTGAAAGGAATAATCATATCCATGGAAACACCGGAATAAAGCAGCATGTATGCGGCAAAAACTCCGGTAATGATAATCTGCAGTCCCATTTTCTGCCAGGCACGAAGCCCCATGGAACGTTTTAACACAACTTTAATAAAATCATCGATAAATCCGACAATTCCGAATCCGACGCTTAAGAAAAGAATCGGAAGCACCTGACGGTAATGCTCGGTATCGATTAAACTTCCGACAATCAGGCCGCCTAAGATCAGCACCCCGCCCATTGTCGGCGTACCGTTTTTCTTCAAATGGGTTTC
>OMRN01000134.1 GCA_900313265.1 uncultured Lachnospiraceae bacterium
ATCTCAGTTTTCTTCTGGATCCGGCATTTTCTCATTCCTGCGGCATACCTTGTCCAGTTCGTTAATAAGCTCTCTTCTTGTTAAAATCCCGTCCGGCAGATCCACTCCCGCCTTTTTTAAACGATACGCAATCTCCGTCACATGAGGAACCGTCAGATGATACTCTTTTAATTTGTCCACCTGCGAAAAAATCTCCTTCGGCGTGCCCTGCATTACGATTTTTCCCTGATCCATCACTATGATACGGTCCGAATAAATCGCTTCCTCCATGTAGTGCGTAATCAGAATAATGGTGATTTTTTCAACATCGTTGAGCGCTCTGGCCGCACGAATGACTTCTCTCCGGCCCCGGGGATCTAACATCGCCGTCGGCTCATCCATGATGATGCATTTCGGATGCATGGCAAGAACACCGGCAATCGATACTCTCTGTTTCTGCCCGCCGGAAAGCTTATTCGGGGAACTCTCGTGATATTCATACATTCCGACCGCCTTTAAGCTTTCCTCGACTCTTTCCCAGATTTCCGCCGTCGGAACTCCCATGTTCTCCGGTCCGAATCCGACATCCTCCTCAACAATCGTTCCGATAATCTGGTTGTCCGGATTTTGAAAAATCATACCGGCCGTCTGTCTTATATCCAGAAGATTCTCTTCTTTTGCCGTATCTTTTCCATCCACCAGCACGGTTCCTTCCGTCGGATTCAAAAGTGCATTGATGTGCTTGGCAAGCGTCGATTTTCCGCATCCGTTATGTCCGAGTATCGTAATAAAAGAACCGTTTTCCACGCACAAATCCACACCGTCAAGTGCACGGACCGTTCCTTCCACTTCACCGTCTTCATTCAGTTTCTGATACTCATATGAAATTTTATCTGCCTGTACAATTTCCATTAGCACCCTGTCCTTTGCACACAAAAAACCTAAATTATCATACACTTAAAACCCTAAAAAATCAACCTAAAAACGGCCTCCCCATATGCGGGGAGGCCGTTATGTTCAATAATATTCGGTTAATTATAAAGCCTTGGATAAGGAAACCGGATCCGGAGATACAGCGAGTGCATCTTCACGCTCGATGAGTCCGCGTCTTACGAGGGAAGCAAGGTCATCGTTCATGGTCTTCATACCCTGTCCACGACCGGACTGGATGGCAGAATTGATCTGGTTGGTCTTCTGCTCGGCAATCAGGTTCTTGATAGCGTAGTTCGCAATCATGGTCTCGGTAGCAACTACACGGCCCTGGCCGGTTGCCAGAGGAAGCAGCTGCTGGGAGAATACAGCCTGAATAACGTTTACGAACTGTGCACGAATCTGCTCCTGAGTATCGGCAGGGCAGGCATCGATGATACGCTCAACGGTCTGTGCTGCAGATGTCGTATGCAGTGTGGAAAGAACTAAGTGACCGGTCTCAGCTGCAGTGATGGCTGCGGAGATGGTCTCATAGTCTCTCATTTCTCCTACGAGGATGATATCCGGATCCTCACGGAGTACGCTACGAAGTGCGGAATGGAAGGATTCAACGTCCCTTCCTACCTCACGCTGGTGAATCATGGCTTTCTTATGAGGATATACGTACTCGATAGGATCCTCGATGGTCATGATATGACACGGTGTTTTATTGTTGATATATTCTACCATGGAAGCCAGTGTAGTGGATTTACCGGAACCGGTAGGTCCTGTTACAAGAACAAGTCCACGGGGCTTCTGCGCAATATCCTCAATTACGGGCGGCAGTCCCAGTTCTTCGAAAGTAGGGATTGTCTGGTTTAAAATACGGATACTTGCTGCAATGTTATTTCTCTGATGATAAACATTTACACGAATACGGGTCTCGTCACGAAGCATTACGCCGACGTCGATATCCTTTCCGGATAATACTTCATCCACCTCGCTCTGCTCGAGTACAGAGAAAATCATATCTTTGGACTCCTGTGCGGTAGGCGCGGGATCAAGAATTTCCAATGTACCATAACGTCTGATGGCGATGTTTGTTCCGACGGTAATATGAATATCGGAACAGTTACGCTCTTTTGCGTAAGCAACCAACTCTTCAAAATTCATGGTATGAACCTCCCCTTTGTTTTTCTTTTTTCAGAATAAAAAAAACTCCTATTCTCGATTATAACCCTTTTTTATCGAAAATAGGAGATTTTTTTTAATATTTTTGTGATATATGCAAATGTGCTATAGCTCTATGCTATAATTTGGTGATTTTTACCATCAAAATGCTTATTTCACGCTTTTGCGCCGCACCCGGATTAAACGAGCTCGATGATAACCATCATGGCGCCGTCACCCTTACGGGGACCTACTTTAATAATTCTGGTGTAACCACCGTTACGATTCTCGTACTTCGGTGCAATTTCATCAAAAAGCTTTGCGCACATATCAACCTTCTTGGTATTACGCTTCTTGCCTGCGTTTGTTTCGGGTACTTCCACAACGGGATTTAATACCTTTAACATCTGATGTCTTGCATGAAGTCTGGAAGGAAGATCCTTCTTGATTTCTTTCTGTACTTCATCGTATACGGTAACTTTCTTTCCGTCTTTTACTTCCTTAACGCGCTTTCCGTCCTTATCCTTGCGGGGAACCTTAGCGGTTACGGTAACGGTTTCAAAATTATCTTTTTCTTTCTTTGCAAGAGTAATAAGGCTTTCCGCACCCTTACGGATTTCTTTTGCTTTTGCTTCGGTAGTGGTAATTCTTCCTCTGTAAAGTAAAGCCGTAATCTGGTTGCGAAGAAGTGCCTTTCTCTGGCTGGATGTTCTTCCTAACTTTCTGTACATTGCCATTTTAATTTTCCTCCCTTGATTATTCCGGTGCGGGTGCTCATCGGACTTATCCCGAACCATAGGCATGTAATGGGTTGCGTGCTTTTCAGACTTACCGCATTAATTACTTAGATGTCCTCGCTGGCCTTGAAGGATAAACCTAACTCGTTCAGCTTGGCTACAACCTCATCTAAGGACTTGCGTCCGAGGTTACGTACTTTCATCATTTCATCCTGAGTCTTGGAAATCAG
>OMRN01000190.1 GCA_900313265.1 uncultured Lachnospiraceae bacterium
GAAGAATTGATTCAGATTTGCAAAATACATGGTCTTAAAGCCGATGGAAGTAAAATAGAATTAAATAATATTATTAAAGCCTATTTTTCCGGAGAGAAGATTTTGCCGGAGAAGAAAAAGACGAGAAAGAAAAAAACGTTTTCTTCCGAGCTGACTTTAGAAACCGGGCTGATTGAATGCGGTTTTACTTTCGGGAACCGTTTTCGTGATTTTTATTCCGAACAGACGGGCGAAAAGCCGTTTAAGTTTAATGTGGATATGGTTGCGACTGCGAAGGCGGTTAAGGAAAACGGTGACGAGTCTTTTACCCTCGGCGATTTGCTTGACATTTATTACGGGAAGAAAACCTATGCCAGATACGATAAATCTGCGCTTCAGTGGAATAAGTTTGTCCATGATTTTTGTGAAGACGAATCAACGAAGGTTTATAAAAACAGGTTAAAGGCGGCAGCGGCTTTATGGAAAATTGTAAGAGATTCGGATTTACCAAAAGAGTATTCACACGACCTGAAAGAGAGATACGGGAATCAAATTGATGTTGAATAACGATTGAATAAAATTCAAATATTGAATGTTAATAAAATTCAGAACAGTAAAAATTGGGGCGATAAAACAATGAGTATGGATGAAAATAAAAATCTTCTAACAAACCGGCTTTTACTCCGCCGCTGGAATATGAGTGATGCGGAAGATTTGTACAAATATGCTTCCGATCCGGATGTCGGTCCGATTGCAGGCTGGCCGCCGCATCAGAATATTGAGGAAAGCAGAACGGTAATTCGTAATGTATTTAACGGTGCGGAATGCTATGCGGTGTGTTTAAAAGAAGACGGAAAAGCAATCGGCGCAATTGAACTTAAATTAAACGGTCATACGGATCTGACCGGGCGCGATGACGAGTGTGAGATGGGTTACTGGCTCGGAAAGCCGTTCTGGGGGCAGGGAATTATGCCGGAAGCCGTAAATGAAATGCTTCGGCATGCCTTTGAAGACTGCGGAATGAAGAAGGTCTGGATTGGTTATTACGAGGGCAATTACAAGTCCAAACGGGTTCAGGAAAAATGCGGTTTTAAGTATCAATGGAAATCGGAAAATGTGGATGTACCTCTTTTAGGGGAAAAAAGAACCGGTCATGTAAGCCTGATGACAAAGGATGACTGGGAGGAAATGAATATCAATGATTCGTCAAAAATTCATACGGGCGGAAACAAAAGGTGACAGGCACCGAGAAAAAACCGGCGGATTTGTAAAGGCCGGTTTTTTTATATCTCAAAAAATGATTGCAAAGGAAAAAAACGTATGATAATATACAATTATTGAACGCGTTCAATAATGAGAGGAACCGGTATGAATAAAGATGAAAAATTACAGATTACCAAGGACAGACTTTTGGAATCCACCTTCCGGCTTATGGAAGAAAAAGACGATCCGATGAGTGTTACATCCAGAGAGATTGCATCAGCGGCAGGCGTAAAGCCGAGTATGATTAACTACTGTTTCTCTTCGAGAGAAAATCTGATTTATCAGACGTTTCAAAAACAGTATCTGGATTTCTTAAAGGAAAGCGATATTCAAAAAATTATACATTCAGACGCATCGCCCAAAGAGATTTTAAAGGAACTGCATTTTATCGTGGCAAGGTGTCTTGTTCAAAATCCGAAATTCACGAAGGCAGTTACGGGCTTTGTGCTTTTTAAAAGGGATTTAAGTCAGGAATCCTTCAGTTATCCTTACGTTTATAAACATTATGCCGGAAGGAAAACGGAGGCGGAATGCAAACTGATTGCATATGAACTTTCCACCATGATGCAGTTAATCATATTCCGTGCGGAGGATTTTAAAAAGGATTTCGGGATTGATTTAACGAATGACGTGGAACTTTGGCACTATCTGGAAATGCGGATTGACCTTTTGCTTGCAGAGCAATGAAGCAATCCGTCATCTTAAAACGGGGGCAAAAGACTTTTTGACCCCAACATCGAAATGTTGTTTTGAAGAATAATATTCAGAAGGTTTGACAGAAGGGCAGAAGGATGGAATATATATATCCGCTACATCAGCTTCCCGAAGAAAAGGAATATTTATCCGGAGGAAAAGCGCGGTCACTTTCCCATATGATGAAGAATTTAAAAGTACGTATTCCGAACGGATATGTGCTTCTTTCGAATGCATTTACGGGAGAAAAATTTTGCGAAAAAGCCGGGGAAGAGCTTGGGGAACTGGTTAAAAATCTAAGCGGAAATTTGACATATGCCGTACGGTCTTCGGCTTTGAACGAGGACGGGGAAAATGCTTCTTTTGCCGGGCAATACGAAACCATAACGGATGTAAAAAAAGAAGATATTCCGGATGCGGTAAAAAAGGTTGCGGCGTCTTCGCGAAATGAAAATGTGCTTGCATATACAAAATACAGAGAAAAGACCGATAACGAAGGAAGCGCGGAAGAATACCGTGAGAAAAATCAGGAAACGGAAAACATCGGAATCGGCATGGTTATTCAGGAGTTTGTAAAAGCCGAATTTGCGGGCGTTCTATTTACATCGGATGTCATTACCGGGCGGGATGATAAAATGGTCGGAAACTATGTCCGCGGAGAAGGAGAAAAACTTGTCTCGGGTTCGGAAAACGCGGAGATTTTTACGATTCATGCCATCCGGTATGCCTACGAGGGACCGGCGGAATTTGGGCGATATGCAAAAGAACTCGGCAGGTACTGTCAAAGCATAAAAAAACTTTACGGCATGCCGATGGATATCGAATGGGCCGTTGCAGGGGGAAAAGTATATATCCTGCAGGCACGTCCGATCACAACGCTTACAAGACTGAACATGGATAACTACGATATAAACGGAACCCGTTCGGGATATAAAATGCTGACAAGGACCAATGTCGGAGAGATTTTTATGAAGCCGGTTTCTCCGATGACATTCAGTGTTCTCGAAAAAATCAACGATATTTTAGGTCTTCCGGAGTGGCTTGATAATATATGCGGACAGCCGTATATGAATATTTCCGTGATGGTATCGCTCTGCGTCGCATTCGGTGCAAAGAAGGAAAAAGCATACGAAGGGATGAAGGGGCTTGTCGGAAAGGCACCGGAGGGAGTGGATGTTCCGGTTTCGCCGTTTGACAAAAAGAGCTTTCGGAAAAAAATATGGCGGTTATTTTTCCCGAAGGAAAAATCGAAATTAACCAAAAAACAGAAAAAGGAAATGGTGGAAAAACTTGCCGATATCGCACGGGAGATGATTGGGGAAATCCGTGAAACAGAAAGTAAGGAGGCGCTTTACCGATACTGGGAGGAAGAGATGCTTCCGAAACTGAAAGACGGAATGGCTTCGATTATCGGGCAGTCCGGAAGTTCCATGGTACCGCTTTTTAATACCAGATCCAAGATTGAAAAGATTGCCGGAAGTGATTTGTCAAAAAGGCTTTGCGGCGGATGTCTGGGAACCCTGGAAAGCATGAAACCGCTCCTTCTGATTCAGGATTTATCGGAAGGGAAAATCACAAAAGAGGAATATATAAAGGCGTGCGGACACCGGTGTCCCAATGAAATGGAACTGATGGCGGTGCATCCTTACGAGGATGAAAGCTATGTGGACAGACTTCTAAAGGA
>OMRN01000282.1 GCA_900313265.1 uncultured Lachnospiraceae bacterium
GTTCAGATGATCCGTGATGAAGTAAAAAAACGCGGAAAAGTTGCTGTGGTCGTAACCCATGATGAGAGAATTCTGGATTTGATGGATAAAGTTTACAGACTGGAAAACGGCCGGTTAACGGAGATTTCCAATTCATAAAATATAGGGACTGAGTGGCGGATGAGCAGATTATATGACATTTTTATAGCAAACGGAGCATGGAAGACGATTCTTTCAGGTCTTTTTATGACGCTTCGAATCTCCGGACTGTCCTTACTTCTCGGTACGATTCTCGGCGCGGGGATTTGCTTTCTTCGTATGCAGAACGTGAAAATTCTGCGCATTCCCGCAATTGTATATATTGCCATTTTACGCGGAACGCCCGTACTGATGCTTCTTTTGCTTTTGTACTACGGCGTATTTGCAAGGGCCGGAATGCCGCCTTTTTTAGTGGCCTCGATTACTTTTGCCCTGAATGTTTCCGCGCATGTGGCGGAGTTATTCCGTGTTGCAATCGAAGCAACGGATCACGGACAGGCGGAAGCCGCAAGAACCTTAGGGTTCAGCCGCGCGGAGGCTTTCCGTTTAATTACGCTGCCGCAGGCTTTGCGGATTGCCAAACCGGTTTACCAGTCCACAATCGTCAATCTGATTCAGTGGACCAGCGTGGTCGGATACGTTACGATTACGGATTTAACAAGAGTTATCAATAATGTTTCTTCCCGTACGATGCAGCCTTTCCTCGTAATCTCTGTCGGAATGCTTCTTTACCTCGGACTGAGTTATCTCGTTTATGGTATTTTTGCCCTCACCAAAAGGAAGGAGGGTAAAAAATGAGTTTCCTCGAAGTAAAAGAAATCAGTAAATCCTTCGGGAATTTAAAGGTTTTAAAAAACGTAAACCTTTCCGTAAAGGAAGGAGAAAAAATCGTTATTATCGGCGGTTCCGGTTGCGGGAAGAGCGTATTTTTAAGATTGCTCGAACGCCTGGAAGAACCGGACGGCGGACAGATTTATATTGACGGAGAAGAGATTACGGCAAAGAACGCCGATGTGGATCGAATCCGCTTAAAAATGGGCATGGTCTTTCAGAATTTCCGCCTTTTTTCGCATCTTTCGGTAATGGAGAATTTATGTCTTGCCCCCGTAAAAGTGCTCGGAATGCAGAAAAATGAGGCAGAAAGCAAGGCGCTTGATTTATTAAGGCAGGTCGGTTTAGTGCAGAAGGCGAATGACTATCCGGCCGTTTTATCCGGCGGGCAGCAGCAGAGAATTGCCATTTGCAGAAGTTTAATGATGGACCCGAAGGTGATTCTTTTTGACGAGCCCACAAGCGCACTGGATCCGACCATGGTGGGAGAGGTGCTTGCAGTTATGCGGATGCTTGCAAAGCGTTCGCTTACCATGATCATCGTGACGCATGAGATGAATTTTGCAAGAGAGATAGCGGACCGTATTCTGTATTTTGACGAAGGCGGAATTTACGAAGAAGGTACGCCTGCGGAGATTTTTGACGCGCCGAAAAAAGAAAAGACGATTGCATTTATCCGGAAATTCAAGTATTTTTCCTTTGACATTACGCAAAGGGAATTCGATTTGATGGAACTGCAGGGCGGCATTCAGATTTTCGGTGAAAAATACGGTATGGACCATACGCATGTATACCGGCTTCAGATCTGTGCGGAGGAGTTAATTTATGAAATGCTTCATTCCGTACCGGAAGATGCAGAGGTGCGGATGCATCTGGATATTCGCTATTCGGATTCGGCAAAGAAAACACAGTTTTATTTAAGCAGTGCGGGTGAAAAATACAATCCTTTCGAGCAGGATGAGGACGGACTTGGAATCACGATTCTGAAGTCGGTTGCGGAGAACCTTAAATTTTCGCATTCGGACGGAAAGAATCAAATGGAAGGGCAATTATAGAAAGTTTGGTGTATAATAAAGAGTCAGACAGAAATCGTTACGGAGGTTAGATTTTACATGAAAAGAAAAATTGTTACGGGGATTTTGATTTTATCCATGGCGGCAACGCTTTTGTCCGGTTGCAGCAAAAAGACGGTAAACGAGGACTCCGGCACATTAAAAGCCGGTGCGCTTTCCTTACTGAACAGTTCCGAGGAAGATTACGGTAATTTCCAGGACCGGTCGCTGAATATGATTATCGGGATTGAAAACGGCGTGGACCCGGAGCAGGCAGCAGGCAATGCTGCGGATGCGGAAGGAAAAAAGACGCAGTTTGTTTACTATGATGATTTAACGTCCATGATTATGGGACTTGACGCCGGGGAAATCGAAGCCGTTCAGGTATATAGCTGTGTCGGAAAATACTTAAGTTCCTCCAATACTTCCCTTAAGGTAAAAGATTTGTATGAAGAGGCCACAAAGGAAGAGACGAAGAATGCGATTGACGCGGTTTTCACCGACGGATTTTCCTTTATGCTTACCGAGGATAAAAAGGAACTCAGGGATGAACTTGACGGGGCGATTGTGGAGATGAAAAAGGACGGTACGTTAGACCGTCTTGTGAAAGAGCAGATTGAGGATGTGATTGCGGGTAACGAACCTGCAAAGGTTTCCATGGAAACAAAGCAGGGTGCGGAAACCATAAAAATTGCGGTAACGGGCGATTTGCCACCGTTGGATTACATTGCGCCTGACGGAACGCCGACCGGATTTAATACGGCAGTGCTGGCGGAAATCGGAAAGCGCATCGGAAAGAATATCGAACTTGTAAACATTGCCGGAGGTGCGAGAGCGGTAGCATTGGCAAGCGGAAACGTGGATGCGGTCTTCTGGACCAGAAGTTCACCGGAAGGTCTGCCGCCGGAAGAGGCGCCGGAAGGCAGCGCGGACGGGGAGGATCCCCAGGGGCTTATGAGTCAGGGCGCCGATTTACCCGAACTTCCGCCCGAGTCCGATGACGGAATGAGCAAGGCTTTGGAGGAATATAAAAAGCGCGATATGCCGGACGGCACAATCGTTACAATTCCGTATTTCACGGATCATTTTGTACTGCTTACGAAGAAATAATTCAGGGGGGAATATTATGTCACGCAGAGAAACGGCAATGGAGTATTTTAAAAACGGATATAACTGCTCGCAGGCGCTGGTAATGACGTTTCAGGATTTAATTCCGGTGGAGCCGAATTTGTTACTGAAAATGTCCTCCTCTTTCGGAGGGGGCATGGGAAGGCTTCGCGAAGTCTGCGGTGCCGTAACGGGAATGTTCATGGTTGCCGGATTTTTATACGGCTTCGACGGCTCGGAAAGTACGGGGGAGAAGGCAGAACATTACGGCAGAATTCAGGAACTTGCGCACCGCTTTGAAGAAGAGCACGGAAGCATTATCTGCCGCGAAATGCTGGGATTGTCCGCACGTCGTGATACTCCCGTTCCGGAGGAGCGCACGAAGGAGTATTACAAAAAACGTCCCTGCGTGGAAATCGTCGGAGATGCTGCAGAAATACTGGAAAAATATATTTCGGAAAATCCGGTTA
>OMRN01000130.1 GCA_900313265.1 uncultured Lachnospiraceae bacterium
ATTTCAATTTCCTCCTTTGGATCTGAAAATATGAAACTATTTTAATACAAAATCCGTTTTTTTTCCACTTAATCACCCCAGAAGATTCCGTTTATTGCTTCTTCCGGGAAACTTTCTCTTTGGCTCTTTTTTTAGTTATACATTCATTTATCTTCCATTACCTGGAAAATATAAAACTTGAGATAATAGCTCGAATCCGCTGCCCACAGAATCGGATGGTCCGGTGCCTGTGTCCTGAATTCAACTTGACGTAAGCGCTTATGTGCGCCTGCTGCCGCCTCACGGACGGTCTTGGCAAAAAGCTCCGGATCCATGAAATGCGAACACGAACAGGTGCATAAATACCCTCCGTTTTTTACAAGTTTCAGTCCGCGGATATTAATCTCACGATAACCTTTAACCGCCTGTTTAATGGAATTTCTGGACTTTGTAAAAGCGGGCGGGTCTAAAATCACCACGTCGTATTTTTCCCCTTCCTCTTCGAGTTTCGGCAAAAGTTCAAAAACATCCTCGCACCGGAATTTTACACGCTCCTCTAAATGGTTTAGTACCGCGTTTTCCTCCGCCTGATGAATGGCCAGTTCGGAAGCATCCACCCCGAGCACATCCTTCGCACCGGCAATTCCGGCATTAAGAGCAAAAGATCCGGTATGCGTAAAGCAGTCCAGGACTCTTTTGTCTTTGCAGAGTTTGTGAATCGCGGCCCGGTTATTTTTCTGATCTAAGAAAAATCCGGTCTTCTGTCCGTCTTCCACATTCACGATATATTTAACGCCGTTTTCGGTAATCTGCACTTTCGTATCAAATTCCGGTCCGATAAAACCTTTAAACGGCTGCATTCCTTCCTTTGAGCGTACCTTTGCATCGCTTCTTTCGTATACGCCGCGGACGGTTATTCCGTCCTGTGCCAGAACTTCTTTCAGTGCATGTATGATTGTCATCTTAAAGCGGTCGATGCCAAGGCAGAGCGATTCCACAACCAGCACATCTTCGAATTTATCAATGACGATTCCGGGCAAAAAATCCGCTTCTCCGAAAATCACGCGGCAGCTTTTCGTATCGATAACTTCCTTCCGATATGCCCAGGCATCCTTTACCCTTTGGATTATGAAGTCTTCATCGATTAAAGCATCCTTTTTCCGGCTGAGCATGCGGACCGTAATCGTGGAGTGGGTATTGATGAATCCCCGCCCCATGAAATATCCGTCAAAATCAAGGATTTCCACTACATCGCCGTTTTCGAAATCCCCTTCGATACGGTCGATTTCATTATCGTAAATCCAGGCTCCGCCGGCTTTTATGGTACGCCCTTCGCCCTTTTTTAATATAACTTTCGCAGCACTCAACTGATTTCCTCCTTAAATGAATCCTGTCCGCCAACACATAGCCCCGGTTATCGCACCGGATTTCCGCCGATATATACTTCCCTTCGTTTCAGATTCTCATCACAGATGATAAAATCGGCAAACTTTCCTTCCTCAATTGTGCCGATATTTTTCTCTCCGATGATTCCGGCCGGAATCCGTGTTACGGCATCGATGGCTTCCTTTACCGGAATTCCGTAAGAAATAATATTTAACATATTGGAATACAAATCGGAATATGCCCCGGCAATCGTACCGTCCGAAAGATATGCCGCACCGTTTTTCAAAATGATTTTCTGCCCGGTCAGTTCGTATTCTCCCTCTTCCATCCCCATACAGCAAAGACCGTCCGAAATAAGACAAATCCGGCCTTTCATCTGTTTAAATGCCGTGCGCAGCACGCTTTCATGAATGTGAATACCGTCTCCGATGATTTCCGCCGTAACGTTTTCCTTATCCCACGCCGCCCCGATTAATCCCGGTTTTCTGTGGTGAAAAGGATTCATGGCATTAAATAAATGCGTGACATGCGCCGCCCCTGCATCAAAAGCCTTCACGGCCTCCTCGTACGTCGCCGCCGTATGACCAAGCGAAAACTTATATTCGGCGGATGTCTTCCCAATCAGTTCCAAAGCACCTTCGATTTCCGGTGCAATATCCACGATTTTTAACATCCCTCCGCTTCTTTGTTGAATCTTCTGAAGTAAGGCGGCATTCGGTGTCTGCATGTATTCCGGATTCTGGGCACCGGCTTTCATAAGTGAAAGAAACGGCCCCTCCATTCGCAGTCCGACGATGCGTGCGTTCCCGTCACCCGGTCCGTCCTGGCTCTGTAAATAAACCTTTTCCGCGGCTTTTAGACTCTCTTCTTCCGGAAGCGTCATTAACGTCGGCACAAAGGATGTGATTCCGCGCGGCGCCAGATAACCGGCCGCATGTTTTAGTCCTTCGCGTCCGTCATAGGAAAAATCATTTCCCGCGGCTCCGTGAATATGAATATCAATCAGGCCCGGAATAACATATGCACCCTGTAAATCCACCGTTTTTGCTCCGATTGATTCAGGCTGCGTATCACGGTCAAATATTCGGGTAAATATGCCGTTTTCCGTTTCAAATCCGCCCTTTATGAACTGTCCGTTATGATAGATATATCCGTTTGTATAAATTACGGGATTCTTCATTTTTCCGTCCTTTATTTAAATGTGATTTGCACGAATTGTTAACTTAAAAATTATATCATATCCAGCCGAAAGATTATACCCGCATACCGGCATTTCGCACTGTCCCACCTTATGCCGATATATGCTTTTTGCTGTTTTTCCGTTCTTCGTCCCGATGTATGATGTTTGCAATTTATCTTCATCCGAAAAAAGTCTGAAAAATAGTACGAAAAATTGAACATTTCTGTTTCTTTGTGGTATAATAGCAACGCTGTAAAAAACGGACAGTTACATATTGACTCTGTATTTAAGGCAAATTTCTTACGAATTTCGTCACGAGGAAACCATCATGAATATTCAGAAAAATACAACCGATAAAACAAAA
>OMRN01000047.1 GCA_900313265.1 uncultured Lachnospiraceae bacterium
GGAATTCACTCGAACGGTTTTTCCCTTGTTCGCAAGGTATTTAATGTGAATAAAGAGAACCTGTTCCGTTATGTGGATACACTCGGAACCACACTCGGCGAAGCACTGATTGTTCCCACCCGTATCTATGTAAAGGCATTAAAGAGTGTAAAAGAGGCAGGAGTTACCGTTAAGGGATGCAGCCATATTACGGGCGGCGGATTCTATGAGAATATTCCCCGTATGCTTCCGGACGGAATCGGAGCACGTATTGAGAAAGGTTCGTATGAAGTTCCGGCGATTTTTAATCTTTTGCAGAAGACCGGAAACATCACCGAACAGATGATGTACAATACGTACAACATGGGTATCGGAATGGTGCTTTGCGTGGACGGTGCGGATGTGGATAAAACCATGAGTGCACTTGAAGCGGCAGGCGAAAAGGCGTATGTAATCGGACAGACCGTCAGCGGAGAGAAGGAAGCCGTAATATGTTAAGAGTTCTCGTATGTGTATCCGGAGGAGGCACCAATTTACAGGCAATTATCGATGCGCAAAAAGCGGGTTCTTTGGGAGAAACCGAAATTGTTCGTGTGATTTCGAATAATCCCGATGCCTATGCACTTACGCGTGCGAAAGAAGCCGGAATCGATGCCGTATGTGTATCTCCGAAAGAGTATGGGAATCGTGAGGATTTTCACAAGGCTTTACTTTGTGCCATTGATGAAGCAAAACCCGATCTGATTGTCCTGGCAGGTTTTCTGGTAGTCGTTCCGAAAGAAGTGATTTCTTCTTACCGTAACCGGATTATCAATATTCATCCCTCACTGATTCCGTCGTTTTGCGGAACCGGTTATTACGGACTGAAAGTGCATGAAGCCGCACTTGAAAGAGGCGTAAAAATCACAGGCGCTACCGTGCATTTCGTGGATGAAGGAACCGATACCGGACCGATTATTCTGCAAAAAGCCGTGGAAGTTCATCCGGGCGATACACCGAAGGAATTACAGCTTCGTGTCATGCAGCAGGCCGAGTGGGTGATTCTTCCCGAGGCAATCCGCATGATAGCGGCAGGGGAAATATCGATTTGAAGAAACATTAAGTTTTGAAAGTTTCGAAAAAAGAACGGCCAAATCGACCGATGAGTGTAGTTGAATAATCGAATATGTCGGATTGGGACATAAGACGAAAAAGATTTACGACAATTTAGGAGTGAGAAAATGAACGTTCTGGTTGTGGGAAGCGGCGGAAGAGAGCATGCCATCTGCACATCCGTTAAGAAGAGTAAACGACTCGGCAAATTATATTGTGCACCCGGAAATGCCGGAATCGCACAGATCGCCGAATGTGTACCCATCGGAGTGATGGAGTTTGACCGGATAGCCGCTTTTGCAAAAGAAAATGCCATCGATATGGTGGTGGTTGCACCCGACGATCCTTTGGCGGCGGGACTGGTGGATGTCTTAAATGATGCGGGAATCCGTGCATTCGGACCGAACAAGGCTGCGGCGATATTAGAGGGCAGCAAAGCTTTTTCCAAGGATCTGATGAAGAAATACCATATTCCGACTGCGGAGTATGAGAATTTTGATGATGCCGGTAAAGCACTTTCATATCTTGAAAGCTGCAAAATGCCGATTGTATTAAAGGCAGACGGACTGGCACTCGGCAAGGGTGTGTTAATCTGCAATACCCTTGAAGAAGCGAAGGAAGGCGTTCGCGAAATCATGCTGGATAAGAAATTCGGTGCTTCCGGAAACCGCATGGTTATCGAGGAATTTATGACCGGCCGTGAAGTTTCCGTTCTTTCGTTCTGCGACGGAAAAACCATCCGGATTATGACTTCCGCGCAGGATCACAAGCGTGCCAAAGATAATGATGAAGGCTTAAATACCGGCGGAATGGGTACGTTTTCACCGTCACCTTTCTATACGAAAGAAGTGGATGAAATCTGTAAAAAAGAGATTTACCAAAAGACCGTGGATGCCATGAGCGCGGAAGGAAGACCTTTCAAGGGCGTTATTTTCTTCGGCCTTATGCTGACGGCGGACGGACCGAAGGTACTTGAATATAATGCGAGATTCGGAGATCCGGAGGCGCAGGTTGTTCTGCCCAGAATGAAGAATGACATTCTGGATATTTTTGATGCCTGCATCGACGGAGAATTAGATCAATACGAACTGGAATTTGAAGACAACGCGGCAGTGTGTGTTGTTCTTGCCAGTGACGGATATCCGGTATCCTACGAGAAAGGGTTCCCGATTGAAGGCTTTGAAAACTTCGAAGGAAAAGACGATTATTACTGCTTCCATGCGGGAACAAAAATCGCAGACGGAAAGATTGTCACAAACGGCGGCAGGGTCTTGGGAATAACGGCAAAAGGCACTGACTTAAAAGAAGCCAGGGCGAAGGCCTATGAAGCGACGGAGTGGATTTCCTTTGGGAATAAATACATGCGCCACGATATCGGAAAGGCGATTGACGAAGCTTAAAACGACAAAGATATAGACAGGCAGAATTTAAGGGGAAAGCAGTAAAAGGAAGGAGAAATCAGTTATCATGAATTTTCGGAAACTAATTAAAAAATCGGTATATACAATTGCGGGAGGAGCACTCGGAATTCTTGCCGCGGGACTTATTACAATCACCGCTTTGGCGGATACAACAGGTACCGTTACCGGAGACCGTGTCAATGTCCGGTCCGAGGCAAATACCACCAGTACGGTTCTTGCCAAGGTTGAGGCAAACGATACCGTTACCATTACCGAGGAAACAACCGGTGCGGATGGAAACAAGTGGTATAAAATCAAAACTTCCAACGGAACGGTCGGATATGTTCGTGCGGATTATGTAAAATCCGGAACTTCCACTTCCACAACCACAACTCCGACTACACCTTCTACCAATGACGTAACAACCGTTGATAATAAAACCGCATATGTTTCGGAAGCGAACAATACGGTTAATATTCGTAAATCCGCAAGTACCACATCGGATGTTGTGGCAACCGCAGCAGCCAAAACCGAACTGACCATTACCGGAGAGACGACCGGTGCCGACGGTCAGAAATGGTATCAGATTAAGTTTAACGGAAACGGCAATACAATGACCGGTTTTATTCGTTCCGATTTAGTTACCTTTGACGCACCCAAGACGGATACCCAGCCGGCGGAAACAACCGTGGAAGGCGGTACAGGGGAAGGTGAAGGTGGAGAAGAAGGCACCGAAACCGGTGAAGGCGGAGGCACCGAAACAACGTCCGAAACCGGAACGGAAACATCTTCCTCCACGGCAACAACCGCACAGCTTCAGTTCTTAGAGCCGGTCGGAGAGCCTGCCAATCTTCCTGCTGATTTTGAGCCGGTTGAAGTAATGATGGGCGAACAGATTTATTCCGCATGGGCAAAAGGCGATTACTATATTATTTACGGTATTTCCGGAAACAGTGATGCCCAGTGGTACGTATACGATTACAAGAATAATTCGTTTGTATCCTATGACGGTCTGTTCAGCGCAGACGAAACCGCTAAGAAATCAAGCTTTAATCCGATGATTCTGGTAATCATTTTAGGTGCACTTGCCGTAATCTTCTTAATTACCACCATCTTCTTTGCATTCCGTGCATTCTCCGGCAAAGACGACGGATATGAAGGAGACTATGATTTCGGATATGATGATGACGAAGAAGAACCGGATGATTACGAAGAACTTGATGAAGAAGATGACGATTACTATGATCAAAAGCCGGCAAAAACCAAGCATGTAATCTTCCCCAAGAAGGCTGAGAAAGCAAAGAAGGAAGAGGATTATGATGACGAGGAAGAGGATTACGACGACGAAGAAGATGAAGATGACTACTATGACGATGATGAAGACGATGAAGAGTATGTAAAGCCGTCCAAGAAGAAAGGCAAAAAAGAAAAGAAATCGTTCAAAAATAAAATCCTCGACTACTTCACCACAACCGATGATGACGATGAAGATGATGAAGATTATGATGATGAAGATGAGTACGATGAGGATGAAGATTACGACGACGATTCCACATCCGATTCCGGATTCATCGATCTGTAAACACTTTTCGAATTGACATGATGGGCCCTTTGTTATATCATATGTATAACAAAGGGCTTTTTTTTATCGCAGGGCGCGACGAAAGTCTTTCCTGCCTGATTTTAACGATTGGAGTGTGAGAACAATATGATTTTTGAACTTGATTTCCATTCGGATGAAACATTATATATACAGTTATGCAATCAGGTGATTATCGGGATTGCCAGAGACGTGATTCACGAGGGAGATGATCTTCCCAGTGTCCGTCAGCTGGCTGATGAAATCGGAATCAATATGCATACGGTTAATAAAGCATATAAAGTGCTGGCCAGTCAGGGCTTTATTAAGGTGGACAGACGAACCGGAGCGGTGGTAGCCATTTCGGCCGATCGTCTGCGTGCGCTTGCCGAAACGGAAAAGGATTTGCGTGTTTTGCTGGCAAAGGCAAGCTGTATGGGACTTTCGAAAGAAGAAATCCATGATCTGATTGACCGGATTTATGAAGAGTACGGAGGCTGAGATTAAGCATGAATTATACAACCCAGGCAAAAAAGGCGCTTGATAATGCGTATCAGGTAGCCAAAGACGAACACGTATGGTTCGTGGGAACGGAGCATCTGCTGGCAGGACTTTCCCTGACAAAAGAATCCGTTGCCGGAAAAGTCTTAAACCATAATGAAATCGGCTGCACCTATGAAAAGATTATGAAAGTCATAAGGACAAGCGGACCGGGCGATATTCTGGAAAGAAAGAGAGTAAAGCCGGAACTGACACCGGCAGCTTCTTTTGCCATGGAAGAAGCCGGGAATTTTGCCCGTAAACTGGATCGGGAATCCATCGGTACGGAGCATATGCTTTTTGCGCTTTTGGACTATCCGGATTATACGGTACGAAGTATTCTTGAGGTTTTAAAAGTTGATTTAAACAAGTTAATCACCGTTTTGATTGCCGCGATGAGTGAAGACCCGGAAATGTTAAAAAGCGAGGTACTTCCGCGTGTTCAGCAGTTTTTGTCGAATTCGTCGGATACGTCTACGGCAACCATCGAAAAGTACAGCAGGGATTTAACTTCACTGGCATCCAAAGGAAAATTAGATCCGGTCATCGGACGCGAGAATGAAATCGAAAGACTGATGCAGACCGTGCTTCGAAGAAGCAAGAACAATCCCTGTTTAATCGGGGAGCCCGGTGTCGGAAAAACAGCCATTGTGGAAGGACTGGCACGTCGGATTGCATCCGGAAACGTTCCCGATGTTTTAAAGAAAAAAAGGCTTTTGTCCCTTGATATGTCTGCCATGGTTGCCGGAAGCAAATACCGTGGGGAATTCGAGGAAAGACTTAAGAATGTCATTTCGGAGGTGATTTCGGACGGAAACATCATTCTTTTCATGGACGAAATCCATACCTTAATCGGTGCCGGCGGAGCGGAAGGAAGCATTGATGCGGCCAGCATTTTAAAGCCTTCTTTGGCCAGAGGAGAGATTCAGTTAATCGGAGCGACCACAATTAACGAATACCGCAAATATATTGAAAAAGATGCGGCCTTAGAGCGCAGATTCCAGCCGATTATCGTGGAAGAGCCGGATGAAAAAATGACGATGGATATTTTAACCGGCATTGCGGCAAGATATGAAGAATATCATCATATCACCATTTCCGAAGAGGCTATTACCGCCGCGGTGAAATTATCGGCAAGATATATCAACGACCGGAATCTGCCCGATAAAGCCATTGACGTGATTGACGAAGCCTGCGCAACCGTGAATTTAAAGAAATTAAAGAAGACATCGGGTGAGGATTTATCCGAACTTGTTTTGCAGGCAAAGGATGCTTTAAAGAGGATGGAAGAAGCCCTGATCAACAAGGATTTCGATGCGGCTTTGGAAGCCAAGAAAGAAAGAGACGCATTGCTTAAAAAAATCGATCGTAAGAAAAAAGCAGCAGAAAAGAAAAAAGCGGAAACAAACCGTGAACTTTCAAGAGAAGACGTGGAGAGGGTTGTTTCCGTCTGGACCAAAATTCCGATTTCCAAACTGGCAGAGAAAGAAACCGAAAAACTGTTAAAACTGGAAAAGACCCTGCATAAACGTGTGATCGGACAAAACGAGGCGGTGGATGCCGTTTCGAAAGCCATCAGAAGAGGCAGGGCCGGCATCGCCGATCCGAACCGTCCGATCGGAACGTTTCTGTTCCTCGGACCTACAGGTGTAGGTAAAACGGAATTAAGCAAAGCGTTAGCGGAAGCATTATTCGGTACGGAAAAAGCCATGATTCGTGTGGACATGTCGGAATATATGGAATCGCACAGTGTCTCGAAGTTAATCGGTTCCCCTCCGGGTTATGTGGGGTTTGAAGACGGCGGACAGCTCAGCGAAAGAATCAGGAAGAATCCGTACAGCGTTGTGCTTTTTGACGAAATCGAGAAAGCGCATCCGGACGTATTCAATATTCTTCTTCAGGTGATGGACGACGGCCGGATTACCGATTCCAAGGGGCGTACGGTAAGTTTTAAGAACACCATTATCATCATGACTTCCAATGCGGGTGCAAACCGGATTGTGGATCCGAAAAACTTAGGATTTTCCAGGGGAGATACCGAAACGGAAAGCCATGAGAAAATGAAGAAGAA
>OMRN01000128.1 GCA_900313265.1 uncultured Lachnospiraceae bacterium
CGGATAATCTTCCTCGAACTGTTTTTCTTCAGTTCCTCATTTATGATTTCCCATTCGTCAATTCTCATGTAGGTGGGAAGTTTGGCATTTATATCCTGAAGATCTTTCGTTAAATTCTCCTCTTTTCCGTCGTCGGATAAGACAACCAGTGCATGGAGAACTTTTGTCCTCTCTCCCTTCCCTCGCGGCACCACAAGACTTTCCTTTACATACGGGATGGCATTGATTTTATCTTCCAGATACTCCGGCGGAACATTTTTGCCGTTGGAAAGAATAATCAGATTTTTCTTCCGTCCCGTAACATATATTACTTTTCCGTCGGTATATCCGATGTCTCCCGTCGCAAAATATCCGTCCCTCATGCACGCTTTTGTCGCTTCTTCATTCTTGTAATAGCCAAGCATTACACAAGGGCCCTTTACCAGAATTTCCCCGTCTTTATCAATCCGCACGTCGATATGTTTCATTATGGTTCCGGCACTTCCGGGTACATTATTGCCGGTGCGGCTTACCGCGATGGTCGGCGAACATTCCGTTAAGCCGTAGCCGTTTAAAATCGTAATGCCGATGTCATCGAATTTCCTTACATATTCCGCATTCAGCGGAGCGCCTCCGTTTACCACAAGGCGCAGATTCGGGCAGATGATTTTTCCGAAAAACAAATGCCTTAAATCAATGCCGAAGCGACGGAAAAACCGGCAGAATTTTATGCTTCGCATAAACGTTTTCTCTTTTCCCCGCTTCCTTACTTCTCTTATGATTCCGTCGTAAATTCCCTCGATGACCATGGGAACGGCCCCGAAGAAGAACGGATTAAACGTTTTTATATCCCGAAGAAGGTATTTGGTTTTTAAGTTTAAACAAAGCGTCGTTCCGTTATAAAGCGTGGCCAGCATGCACGGATTGAATCCGTAGGTATGATTCATGGGCAGAAATGCCAGGGTGGGAGTTTTCAGGACATTGTTTTCCAGTGTCCCGCGAATGTTCGTAATGACATTATACTGGCTTAGCATCACGCCCTTCATTTCACCGTCGGTACCGGAAGTGGAGGCAAGTACCGCAAAACGGTCCTTGTCGGTGTCCTTTGTTTTTTCAAAGAAGCTTTTCAGGGTTTCTTTCTTAAAACCGGCATCGCTCTTTTTATCAAAATCTTTCCCGAAAGATTCATCATCGATATTATAAACCGTGAGTGTATTTAACGAAGCCGTTTCGGGACTCAGTTTCTTCTTTGTCTCGTTTGTTACGTACAGATATCCGATATCAAAATTCCGGACCAGCTTATCGATTTCAACATCCGACAATTCTTTGTCAATCGGCACGATTACATGATTCATAACCGCCGCGAGATATATCAGAATATACTCGTACCGGTTTTCGGAAAGGATGCCGATATGGCTGCCCGGGGCAATGTTGCGATCAAGAAATGCAAAAACACAAGCCACACGGTAAATCATTTCCTCATAGGAAATATCAACGACGGCATCCCCTTCACGGTAGCGGATTGCCGTCGTTTGTGCGCTTGTTTCAAGTCTGCCTTTCAGCATCTCATGGAAATTATCATATATGACGGTATCTAAATACGGATAATCCATCGCTTCTCTTTCCCGAAAGTCCCTAAATAAACAACATAATCAGATTGACAATCACTCCGGCCAGAATGGAGAAAAGTCCCACGTACAGCCAGTAAAAAATAAAATTCCGAATGCCGAGTACGCTTTTTAATGCACCGAGATTGGTGATTTTCGTTGCCGGGCCGGTAATCATAAACGCGCAGGCGCTTCCCATGCTCATTCCCTCGGCCATCCATGCCTGAAGAATCGGAATCGTACCGCCTCCGCAGACATATAACGGTACCCCGACGGTAGCCGCCATCAAAACACCCCAGGCCTCGTTTCCGCCGAAAAGCAGGGTCATCGCATCCTTCGGAACATATCTTTGAAACAGGGCCGATAAGAGAATACCGATTAAGAAATACAGTCCCGTGGCCTTAATGTTTCGCAAGAGATTTTTCAAAAATCGTATAAAAAGGTTCGGATGCGTATCCCGGCTTTTCGGTTCGTCGAATCCGTGGAAATTGAAGAATACGCTTTCACTGTCCGGTTCCTTTATTTCGTTCTCTTTTGCCGGAACGTTTTCCTCACACTTTGTATCTCCGTTCTTTTCCGGTCTTTCCGATTTATCCGTCTTTCCTTCCCGGCGTACCAAGCTGCCTTCCTGCTTCCTCTTTGCCATCGTACAGTAAAGCCTGACCATCAGTCCCGCTGTGATTCCGCAAAGAAAACAGCTGATTATGCGCACCAGCAGTGCTTTGATTCCAAGTGCCGCACTGTAAATGATTAGCTGCGGATTGAGCAGAATGGAACTCATCATGAAAGAAGCCAGCCATTCGTCCTTAATCCCGCCTTTGCTGAAAGATGCCGCAATCGGAATCGTTCCGTACATACAAAGCGGAGAAGCAATCCCGAGCAGGGATGCAAAAACAATCCCCGCAAAACCGATGGTCGCTCCTTTCATCTCCCGCATCAGGTTATGGATTTTATCCTTGAAGAAAACACTTACCACGGAACCGATAATCATTCCGACGACCCAGTAGCCGAAAATCTGCTTAAACTGGACAACGAAATAATATCCGACGTATATGAATTCTCTTTTCAGTATTTCCGCAATCATGAATCCGTTTATTCCGCTTTGTCTTCGTCAATATCAATCAGGCGGTACGCGCGGTTTCCGAGACCGATTTCCTCGCCGTGTTTTAAAATATTTAAACCGTTCTTGGAAAGAATTCTCTCCTGAAGCGAAGCAGATCCTTCCGTCGTCGCAAAAATCTGGTCCACACTTGCCTGATCGATGGCAACCGGATCAAACGATGCCATAATACCGATATCCTCCATTTCCGGCGCATGCGGATTGGGATCGCAGTCGCAGTCGACGGAAAGATTGTTCAGTACATTGATAAAAATGATTTTTTCGCCGTGATTCTCGTAATCATAAACCGACTTGGCAGCCTCTGCCATGGATTCGGTAAAATCATCCTGATTCGTTATTTCACATCCGGGATCGATGAAGATATGATTGTTTAAAAGACCGGCCGAATGGATTCTCATTTTTCCGTCGGAAGATGCAATTCCGATGGAAATATTCTTCAGTGCACCGCCGAATCCGGCCATCATATGTCCTTTAAAATGAGTAAGCGTAACAACATAATCATAATCCGCCAGATTCTTTCCGACCCAGTTTTCCGTAAGGTGTGTTCCGCCTTCCACGGGGATTACCATATATCCGTCGCGGTCCATAATGTCCACTTCGGCAATATCCGTAAAGCCGTGTTCCTGTGCCGTCTGCATATGCATTTCGGTTTGCAGTCTCGTACCCTTATATGCCGTATTGCACTCCACGATATTTCCGTCCATGCTCTGAACTAAATCCTTTATCAGGTCGGGACTTAAATAAAGGGTATCGGTTCCTTCCCCTGTCGAGAGTTTGAAGGCTACTTTCCCTTCCGGCTGTACGCCCAGCGCCTGATAGGCTCTCATTAATCCTTCCGGCGACACATCATGGGTAAAATACACATCGGAAACTCCGTTATAGCTTCTTCCCTCGGCCTGAAGAGTCTCAATATCATAAAATTCATGCGGCTGGATATCATAATGCAAATGCCGGATCATCACAATAACAAAGATTCCCGAGGCCACAAGAAAAACTCCGAGAATAATTAAAATCACACGGAGTGTTTTCTTTGAACGTGCTTTCTTTTCTTCGGGTGTCAGATTTTTATTACTCATATCCTTCTCTCTATTCTTTTGCACCCAGCTTACGATAACGGATTGTCTCATTGTTTCGCAATTTCGGCAATCCTTCAAACGCGAATGAATTTTGACCTTTTGAGTTGTTCTTATCCTATTATTTTACATCATTTTCATGGGTTCTTGCAATTAAAATCGAGCAG
>OMRN01000125.1 GCA_900313265.1 uncultured Lachnospiraceae bacterium
CGATTCCATCAAGGCTACCGAAGAAGACGAGAAGAGAATCAAACAGTTCCAGGATACTGCTGTTTACACCAACGTAAACATGGCAGCGGCAAGAATGACCACCGCTACCGCAAACGCAATGGAAGCAGCTGCTTCGAACGAGCAGGCCGGACCGATGATGGCATTCGCCGGAATGAACATGGCTCAGATGACCGGCGGTACAAACACTTCGAATCTTTTCGCAATGGCACAGCAGCAGAACGCAGCACAGGCAGCTGCACAGCCTCAGCCCGCTGCTGCTCCCGCTCCCGCCAATTCCTGGACCTGCAAGTGCGGAACCGTAAATACCGCAAACTTCTGCCAGAACTGCGGTGAGAAGAAACCCGCTGCCGCTGCCGACGGATGGACCTGCAGCTGCGGTACCGTAAACAAAGGCAACTTCTGCCAGAACTGCGGAACCAAGAGACCTGCCGGCGCACCTCTTTACAAGTGCGATAAGTGCGGATGGGAACCGGAAGATCCTACCAATCCTCCTAAGTTCTGTCCGGAATGCGGCGACGTCTTTGATGACAGCGATATCACAAACAAGTAATCGAAAAATAAAAAGGCGGCCCGGCAATAAAGTGTCGGGCCGTTATTCTGTAATTTAAATTCCAAGGAGAAAAAAGAATGGCTGACGAAAATATCATTGTAAACGAAGACGGTAGCAGAACCGACGAAGCCGGCGTGGCGATTACCGGAGCCGAAACATTAAGCGAAACCGACCGTAAGTGTCCCAACTGCGGCGGTACAATGGATTTTGACCCGGAAAACGGAAAGCTTCACTGCCCTTACTGCGATTATCTGGAAGTAATTCCTCAGGACGAGAATGCTCCGGCAACCGCTGTGGAACTTGATTTCCTGAGTGCGGAAAACAAAGAAACCAACTGCAACTGGGGAACCGAGAAAAAAGCCGTTATCTGCAAAAGCTGCGGAGCCGAAACAATCTACGATGCTCTTGCGGTATCCAGCGAATGCCCTTACTGCGGTTCCAATCAGGTTATGGAAGCCGCAGACGAAAAGACGCTGGCTCCCGGCGGTGTGGTACCTTTCCAGATTACGAACGAAACAGCAGGCGATAACTTCAAGAAATGGATCGGGAAGAAATTCTTCTGCCCGAAACTGGCCAAGGAAAGTGCAAAACCGGAAGCATTTACCGGAATCTATCTTCCATACTGGACCTTCGATACGTCCACGGTATCCTCTTATACCGGCAAATACGGTAAAGATCGTACCGTAAAGCGTAAGGATTCCAACGGCAATACAACAACCGAAACCGTAACGGACTGGTTCAGAACCTCCGGTATCTACCGTGAGAATTTCGATGACGAACTGGTTTTGGCAACCGACCGCCACGATTCCAAGATTCTGAATGCTCTGGCTCCTTTTGAGACAGCCAATAACAAGGCATACAAACCGGAATACGTTGCCGGATTTGCCGCAGAGCGTTATACCCTCGGATTAAAAGACGGATGGGAAACCGCCAAGAAATCCATTACGAAAAAAATCAACAGCGGAGTTTCCGGCAAAATCTTACGTGAGCACAATGCCGATCACGTTAGCGATTTAAAGATTAAAAGCACATTTAATTCCATCACATACAAGTATCTGATGCTGCCCATCTGGGTATCTTCCTTCCAGTATAAAGGCAAGGTTTATCAGTTTATGGTTAACGGCCAGACCGGAAAGGTATACGGCAAGACACCTGTATCCGCAGGAAAGGTTATTCTTGTTATTGTTCTCTGCCTTCTTGCTCTTGCAGCCTTCTGTGCATGTGCCGGACTTGTCGGTAATTTTAGTTCATAATTCCGGGAGAAAAAAGAATGAGTATTGTATTCGGCGGCTTAATCGTAATATTGGTTCTGGTACTGGTTATCGTTATTATCGTTGCGGTTATTGTTTCGGCAATCATCCGTAAAGTAAACCAGGCAAAGCGGACGGTAGATTCTGTGACTAACACAGTCAATAGCGCTATGCGTACAGCCCGTACGATATCCCAGGTAACAACCGGAACTTCGGACATTGCGGAAGGCATAAAACGTACAACGTTTGAACATGCCTCTGCCCCGAAAACGGTCTCGGATTTATCGTCGCTTCTTCTGCCGAAGATTGCGGCGGACTTTCCGGAATACAATAACAGCGAAATGGCAGAACGGGCACAGAACGTACTCACCTCCTATCTCTTCTCCATTGATGAATCGGATCCTTCCCACCTGACGGAAGGTAATGAGGACCTGAAGAACAAACTGACCATGCAGGTCAAATTAAATCAGGATAAGGGATATGTAGAACATTTCGAAAGAATCAAGGTTCACAAATGTGTTTTAAACCAGTATGAGAAAACAGACGGAAAATGTACCCTTACCTTCCAGGCTGCCGTTCAGTATCTGCACTATATCACCGAAAACGGAAAAATCAAAACCGGCCGGGATGATTTAATCACACAGGCCAGATACGATATTAAGGTCGTATATGTCCAGGACCGGGATATGGTGGACAAGCACTCCGATATGGCACTCTCTTCCGTCTGCCCGCACTGCGGAGCCCCTATTAAGGGTTTAGGCGCCAAATCGTGCCCGTATTGCGGTTCTGCGGTTGAAGTCATTAATATCTATGCCTGGAGCTTTTCAGACGTTTCAGAACACAAATAAAAGGCTGTAAAAAACCTCTGCCGGATATGGCAGAGGTTTTTTTATGTTTATATTATTTCTCTTTTCTTATTTCTTGATTGCCGTTCTTTTAGAGCCTGTTTCTACTGCTTATAGGTTAAACGGCTTAATCTTCCGGCTCAATCAGTCCGTATGTATTTCCCTTTCTCTTATATACAACGCAGATGGTCTCGGTTTCCGCATTGTTGAATACGAAGAAATTATGTCCTAAAAGTTCCATCTGAATGCAGGCATCTTCCGGATACATCGGCTTAATGTCGAATTTCTTGGTACGGATGATCTTAATCTCATCATCGTCCATATAGTCTTTCTCAATGTACTCCTGCTTGAAATAATCCATATTCTGCTTGTGGTTGGTCAGTTTATTCTTATACTTCTTTAACTGACGCTCGATTACTTCTTCCACAAGGTCGATGGATACATACATATCGTTGCTGACCTGCTCGGAACGAATGATATTTCCCTTCACGGGAATGGTAACTTCGATCTTCTGGCTCTCCTTTTCTACACTTAATGTTACATGAACTACGGTATCTTCGTTAAAATACTTGTCCAGCTTACCGATCTTCTCTTCTACGGCAGCTTTCAAACCCGGTGTAACCTCGATATTCTTCCCAATAATTATAAATTTCATTTTAACTCACCCTTTCGTTGAAATGTCGTATATCGAAAGAATTTAAACCTTCCCCCGATAGAAAAAGTATACCATTTTTCCCTATTATTGGCAATAATCATTTCATCGTTCTTCACAAAACGAATGTTCTTTCCGGTTTCCATAATGTTTGACCGTAGCACTCATTTTTATGTGGATAATGTGGATAACTTCGTTTATAAGTCTGTTTTTCAACATTTTTTATGTGGAAATCTTTTTTGTTTTTTCAGTATTTCCTGTTGCAAACCGATTTTTTGTGCATAATCAACAAAATCCTTTTCCGGTCCTTTGCCGCAAAAAAGCGGTGCCGGGCTTTCCGGCACCGCATAAAGCTCCGTTATGTTATTCAGTCAAAAAATTTCCGTTCCTTTGGTCAATCCTCAACAAAGATTCTCCGAATGGTTATTATGTCGGTATAACAGGCCGGCGCAATACGGATTCCCGTAGCGGCACCCGCTGCATGAACAATCAGTCCGTCGCCCATATAAAGAGCTACATGCCCCTGATAACAGATGATATCTCCCGGTTCGGCCGTTTCAATGGATTCAACCGCAATACCCTCGGTCTGGTCGATTTCCGTGGAATGAGTAAGAGTAATTCCGAAATGATCATAGACCGCCATAACAAAACCGGAACAGTCCGCCCCGTCTGTCAAACTCGATCCGCCCCTGACATAAGGATTTCCCACAAACTGAACAGCAAATTCAATCAGTTCACGGCCCTTCTCGTTTCCTTCGTTCTGTCCCACAAAATGGGAAGGGAGACCGTTTGAAGCACTGTATACAACGCTCTGAAGCGCTTTTTCTTCCTGTTCTTTCCGAATCTGTTCCTTTTCCTGCTCATCCAGTTCTCCGTTGGACAATGCAGTCAATGTCTGACTTTCAATCGTAAGATACGGAGCAAATACGAAACCGTTCTCTCCGTCCGCTGTTTCCACATACGCCCAGTCGCCGAATTTCTGAACCACATTTAATATTTCTTCCTTCGGAAGAATTTCGATTGTTGCGGAACTCATATCCGGAGCCATGCGAAGTGCAAGATTCTCGCTGTCAACAACTCCCGTTGTCGTGGTAGCCTCCGAAATAATCTCTTTTGCCTCTTCTCCGATGGCACAATTCGTCTTTAATACATATCCGGTAATACTACCGGACTGGATTAAATACCAGTCTCCTTCTTCCCCGATAATGGTAGCCGCTGCATTTTTGTAAAATACACCGATGGGCTCGCTATACGGAGAAGCTTCTTTTCTGAGATGAACATAATCTCCTGCGATACAGGCTGCATGACTGTTTAAAACGGCCAGTTTTTCCGCATCCTCTTTTGCCACAATATCCGAAGATGGCATTCCGACCGGATTCAGGGAATCCTCTGATGAGATTTCCTCTGACTGCACTTCTGCCGGGTATAAATCCGGCATAATGATATCTTCAACAAGAACCGGCAATTCCTCTGCCTCTGCCTCTTCATCATTCCCTGCTTCC
>OMRN01000211.1 GCA_900313265.1 uncultured Lachnospiraceae bacterium
GAATTCCGCACCGGCGAGTCCGACATTTTCGTAGATGAATTTTCCGTCTTTGTAATCCGTAAGGGATTCCCCGGTTTTGACAAATCTTACATCACCTTTTACCGGTACATTTCCCCATTCGTTTTTGTAATATACGTTAGCGATATGACTGTACGGAGATTCCGCGCTGAACTTAAATTCCGTTTCGTTTAAGACATAACCGTAAGGCGCCTGCTCTTCCCGGATGAGATACCGGTTAAACGGCAGGTCGATATCAAAAAGAATCCGCCCGTCCTTATCCGATATTCCGTATGCGATTCTGCTGCCTTTCTTTACAATGGTTTCCCCTGCAAAATTCTTAAT
Organism: uncultured Lachnospiraceae bacterium; assembly: GCA_900313265.1. GTDB lineage: Bacteria > Bacillota > Clostridia > Lachnospirales > Lachnospiraceae > UBA3766. Next base: position 343 of record OMRN01000211.1, read on the forward strand.
ATCCTCATCCGCATAAATGCCGAATTTCGCACCGGCAAGCGGCTTCTTTGTTTCTTCGTCATACTTATAAAGATTTAAAACCACATTCTGTTTTTCATTATAAATGGTCATGGCTTCAATAATTTTATCCGCCTTCGGATTCTTATCCTCAATCACAACTTCAATTGGTTCCGAATTAATCAGATAGCCTTCCGGCGCCTTTATTTCCACCAGATAATACTTTCCCATGGGAAGATTCGAAACTCTGTTTTTTCCGCCTTCTCCCGTTTTCAGAATGTCTATCCGTTCGTCTTTGGCAAGCAGTTTCTTTCCGTGACCATCCGGTGCATAAATATCCTCAGCGGCCCTGACTTCAAACTCCGCTCCCGGCAGATAGGCTTCTTCCCAGACAAAACGATCCTTTTCATAGGATGACAGCGTCTTCCCTTTCTTGGTTACGATGATTTCCCCGGTCTTTTCACTGTCCGAAAAAGTCACGTCATGAATGTGTTTATCCTTTTCCACCACATACTCCAGATTCGCATTTACCACGATCTTTACCGGTTCGGAATCGGCCTTATAACCCTTTGGCGGGGCCACTTCTTTTATCAGATAGGTATCCGGTTTCAGCCCGCAGTCAATCGTAATAATTCCGCTTTCATCACAGACAAAAACCGAACTGCCCTTTGAATCCTCCATGAGTTTTCCTTTGCTGTTTGTAATCGTATAGGATGTCCCGGCCTTTAAAATCACCGTTTTCCGGCCTGTATCCATCTTCGTTGCACGAATATAAACCGGCACATTTTCATCCACTACATCTCCGAGTTCAACAACCTGCTCGTCCTCTTCAATCTGTACTTCAAAAGGCTCTTTAAGAAGATATTCCTCCGGTGCTTCCACTTCCCGGACAATATAGGTCCCGAGCGGTAGATTACCGGATTCCGCTTTTCCGTTTTTGTATGTATAGACTGTCCGGACCGGTGTTTTTCCGTCAAAAATATATTGGCCGTTTGCATTCACCGAAAGGGAAGATTTCAGATATACTTCAAACTTGACTCCTTCAATCGCAAATCCGTCCTCCCCTTTCTTCGTCAGCCGGAATTTTCCCATCTGTGCCTCTTCACTTACACGAACAGTCAGGGAATCGTTTACCAGAACAATTTCCGGATCCGAAACCGTAATAATCTGGTCTTCCACGCTGACGGTGAATTCGTATTTTTTCTCATTCAGCCTGAAACCTTTGGGTGCGGTAATTTCTTTTATATAATATTTCCCGGATTTTTCTTTTTCGAATATTACATCTTTAAATTCTCCTTTTGCGCCATCCTCCGCCGCCTGTAAAACAGTCTTGTCAATTAGTGTATCTTTACTGTCATAAAGCCCGTAAACGGCTCCTTCCACGGAAGAATAGTCCCCCGTGCCGGCAGCTCTTTTGAGGATGGAAACATCAAACCGATACTTATTCGGTTTTTCATGTACCTTTACAATCGCCCGATTGGGATACGATGCATTTACGACAAAATCCTTATGATCGGAAATCAGCTCCCCGTCCACCAAAGACACACGGAATTTATATTTTTGCGTGTCAAGTTCAAAATTTCCCGGTGCCACGGTTTCCTTAATGTAATACTCTCCGACTTCCCTTATGGTGTATGAGAATACGCCCGAAGCCCTTACGGCATTTCCCTTTAGTTCGATTTCACTAAGCAGTTCATCCTTTGAATTGAAAAGGCCGAATTTCGCTTTCGAAACATCGGATTCATCGCCCGGAACGTTGCATTTTCCGTCCTTAACGATTTCAATCATCGGTGTAAAAGAACGGACAACTTCCTCATCTTCCACATTCGCCGTAACGGAATTTCCTCTTACTGTAAATATCGGACTGTCGGAAGTTATTACTCCTGTTTCGGACAGCGTGAAAAAGTGTTTCTTATCGTCCGGGTAATATCCGTACGGAGCTTTTGTTTCCGTAACGAAATAGAATCCCGGGAGCAGAATGGTTCCCGAAAAACCGGTAGCTTTATTCTTATTTCCCGATTCGGAATTTAAAATCACATCGGCAATGAATTCCTTTGTATTCTCGGCTGTTGCCACCGAGTCACACCGGTATATACTGTATACGGCTCCGTCAAGTGTCGCTTTCGGATCCTTACTGTTTCCGGTTTTGATAATCTGGATATTTACCGGAAAAACACGTTTCTCCGCGCTGACAGCCGTAACTGCGGAAAACGCTACGCTAATACTGCTTCCGTTCACGCAGGCATTGGAAGGACCATATGCTTCCAGTCTTAATTCTTCCCCGTTCTCAACCACCTTAAAATAAAAAACCGATTCATCTAAAAGATAATATTTCGGTGCACTTGTCTCCTTAATATAAAAGACTTTTCCGGCATCCTCGATGTAAAAGGTTTTATTAAAAGAACCGGTCATATTTTCTTCCGAGCCGTCTATCGGGGTATCGATCACAGCACTTGCCACTTCCGGATTTTTACTTAAATCCGAAGAGTCCATGCGATACATTTTATAAACCGCGCCCCGGACGCTTGCCCCGCCGGTTCCGTCTTTTCTGACCTGAATCTTCGGTGTTACGCTGATCGGTGTATCGCTGACCGTAACATCTGCCTGTTTTTCATGGATGTTGATATGAATATCCGATGTTGTCATATTCTGATTGGATACATCCACCGTGAATTCGTATTTCTCCGTATCCTTTTTATATCCTTTCGGTGCCGTAATTTCCCGGACATAATACTTCCCGCTTTCGGTTATTTTGATTTCAAATTTACCTACAGCTGTAGTTGTACCACTTAATGTAATCCGTTCCATTTCGGTTCCGTCATTTTTGAAAAGTCCGTAAA
>OMRN01000315.1 GCA_900313265.1 uncultured Lachnospiraceae bacterium
CTTCTTCGCTGCCGTCAGCGAGCCGGTAAGCAGTACGGGTTTTAAGTTTAATTCATAGTTTTCGTTATCCCTGCACAGTTTTTCAAAATGCTGGGTTGCAAGAACCTCCGTCGGTGCCATCATGGCGCACTGGTATCCGGCATGCGCCAAATCCGCCATGGCCAGAAATGCCACCATCGTTTTTCCGCTTCCCACATCACCCTGAATCAGCCGCCGCATGACAATTCCCGAAGAGAAATCTTCCCGGATTTCTTTTATCGTGTCTTTCTGGGAAGCAGTCAGTTCAAACGGAAGCATCCGCTCATACCGTCCGCTTAAGGAAAAATCGCGAATCACATACCGGGACGGGCATTCGGTATTGAGACTTTTCGATTCTTCAATCTGTTTTAAAAAATCGTAAAATTCATGAAAAACAAGGGTATTCCGTGCCTCCCTCGCTTCATTTAAATCCTTTGGAAAATGGATTCTCCGGAATGCATCCGACAAAGACAGAAGGGAATTCTTCTTTACGAATTCCTCCGGAAAAGAATCCTTAACCGGGAAATAATAATTCACAGCCGTCTGGACATGTTTTGCGATGGTTTTGCTTGAAATTCCTTTGGTAAGCGGGTAGACACCCTGAAGATTCGTCTGTTTTAAACGGTAATCATCCAATGAAAAATACTCCGGCATTTCCATAGAATAGCCAAAGCCTTTATTTTTCACGGTTCCGTAGAAAACAAAGGTTTTTCCGGGATGAAAAATCCCTTTTAAATAGGTCTGCCTAAAGAACACCATCTCCACTTTACGCGACGAAACAGCACTGCCGCTTTCATGAACACTGAAAGTGGTAACCAGCATTCTTGCCGTCTGTCTTTCGGAAAAATCCGGATTGACACATCCCAAAACGGCTACGGTCATCCCTTCCCTGATTTCGGAAAAAGGCGTAATCTCCGGATATTTGATATAGCTTCTCGGAACATACCATAAAAGATCGTAAACGCTTTGAACCTGAAGTTTCTGTAAGCATTTCGCGGTCTTGTCTCCGATTCCTTTGATATTAGTTACGCTGACCTGTCTTAAATCCATTTTATTTCCCTGTGTATAAAGAAGGGATGGCACAACCGCCATCCCTTATAAAAACCTTCCTGAATAAAACCGGTTTATTCTACCGAAACGATATAGTAGTAAATCGGCTGTCCGCCATACTGAAGTTCGATATCGATATCGGGGAATTCTTCTTCCAGTCTCTTATGGATGGCTTTTGCATCTTCTTCGGAAATGTCACTTCCGTAGTATACGCTGATTAACTCGGTATTATCATCCGTAAGATCCTTAATCATTTCAACCGTAACATCGCTGCAGTTCTTTCCGACCGAAAGAATTCCGTGATCACCGATTCCCATGAAATCATCCTGATGAATCTCATAGTTATCGATAACGGTATCACGAACCGCATAGGTAACCTGTCCGGTCTTGACGCCCGAAATGCCTTCGTTCATCTGGGACTCGTTTTCCTGTGCTTCGATTTCGGCCATGAAACTGATAACAGCAGTAATTCCCTGAGGAATAGTTTTGGTCGGGATTACAATAATCTTCTTGTCACTTGTTAAATCCCTTGCCTGATTGGCCGCCATAATTATGTTCTTGTTATTCGGCAGAATGAAAATCGTTTCGGCATTGACTTCATCGATTGCGGTAAGCAGATCTTCCGTCGACGGATTCATGGTCTGACCGCCGGAAATAATTTTATCCACGCCTAAGGACGTAAAGATATCATTAATTCCTTCTCCGACCGAAACGGCAATAAATCCGTATTTCTTCTTCGGTTCGTTTTTCTTCGGTTTTGCCGGCTTTGAAGCCTGATCTTTGTCCCTGTCTTTGATTTTCAGATTGACGATTTTAATTTCGGATAATTCGCCGTATTTTAATCCCTTCTGAAGAGGAAGTCCGGGATCGTTTGTATTTAAGGATACCTTAACCGTATCATCCTCGGGATTTACATTTACCAGAATCGTATCACCGATGGATTCAAGATATGCCTTTAAATCCATCTCGTTCTTGATATTGAAATTACGGCTTAACAATACTTCGAATTCCGCACTGTAGGAGAATTTCAGTTCTTCCTTAACTTCTCTTTCCTGCTTCTTCTGCGGCTGATTGAAAGTTAAATCGATTTCTTTTCCGCAGAAAGCATCATATGCTCCCTTTAAAACTTCGAGAAGACCCTGTCCGCCGGAATCGACTACGCCCGCTTCTTTTAATACCGGAAGTAAATCCGGAGTGGTCTGAAGAACTCTGTCTGCCTCTTCCACAATCTCTTTTAAGAAGACATCCAGCTCGCTAACACCGCTTCTTCTTAAGTCTTCCGACTTCTTCGCCACGCCTGCGGCAACGGTAAGAATCGTTCCTTCTTTCGGTTTCATAACCGCTTTGTATGCGGTTTTTACGGCTCTTTGAAATGCTTCATCCAGAATATCCGCATCGAGTTCTTCGTAATTTGAAGAAACCTTTGTAAAACCACGAATCAGCTGGCTTAAAATAACACCCGAGTTTCCTCTCGCTCCGCGAAGGGAACC
>OMRN01000122.1 GCA_900313265.1 uncultured Lachnospiraceae bacterium
AAGAAATGGCTGAAGGTACTTATTCAAAGAGCGGCTTTCCTGCTGGTTGGTTTTCTTATTCTGTTTGTCCTTTATAAGGGAAAAGCGGCGAAGGAATTTTCCTTATTCTCCATTCAGAAGAGTATCGCAAATCTCGGGTACGGCTATTCCAATCTTTGCATCGTGCGCCTTTCGCATATCGAAAAACCGCTGAGTTATTCGGGAAGCGAGATTAAGAAAATCGTTTCCGAAATTACCGAGCCGGAGATGACAAACGGCACCGTGCGGCCGAAAAACATTATTGTCATTATGAATGAAAGCTTAAGTGATCTTCGTATCGTCGGAAATCTGGAGACGAATAAAGAGTTTATGCCGTATATCAAAAGCCTCGACAAAAATGCCGTCAAAGGTCAGCTGTTTGTCAATACGTTCGGAGGAGGAACCAGCATCACGGAGTATGAATTCCTAACCGGCAATACGGTGAAATTCTTTCCGGCAGGTGCCAAGCCTTATTCAAATGCATGTAAGGATCCGGAGGAAGGCGTCGTACGGACACTGAAGGCTCAGGGCTATTATGCGGTTGCCATGCATCCGTACGGACCAAAAAACTGGAACCGTGACGTGGTTTATCCGGAACTCGGATTTGATGAGTTTATCGATGAAAGCAGCTACGGGGACGCGGAACTTTTAAGAAATTATGTTTCGGACAAAGGGGATTATGATTTTATTATCGATTACATCAACAATTTCGACCGCGACGAGGATTTGTTCATTTTTAACGTGACGATGCAGAATCACGGTGGATACGATGTCAATAACGGCGCTCTCGACAGGACGATTACCATAGAAAATATGGAGGATGCCGTGCTTGCGGAGAATTATTTAAGCCTTGTTGCAAAATCCGATGAGGCATTTGAATATCTGACGGATTATTTCAGCAGTGTCGATGATCCGACCATGATTGTGATGTTCGGAGACCATCAGCCGCAGTTATCCACGGAGTTTTATGATGAACTCTACGGAAAAGAAAAGGACGACCGCACGAACGAAGAAAAGAATCATATGTATATCACTCCGTATATTATATGGACCAATTATGATTCCGATTTCGATGAAATACCGGTTACCAGTGCGAATTATCTCGGAAGTTATATGCTTCGCTGTGCGGGCTTGGAACTGACGGATTATAATAAATTCCTTTTAAATGAGCAGCAAAAAGTCCCTGCGATCGGCATGTGCGGTGTCAGCATGCCGGACGGAACCTTCGTCCCGTATGATGACTTAAAGGGGAATCTTTTGACGGATTACAAGGTTTTGCAATATCTGCGTGTGCAGGACAGGGATGAACAGTACTACGGAATTTTCCGGATTGAGCCGGATTAACCGGAATTAAAACAGAATACCTTTCGGTTGACATAATATCCGTAAATTTAAGAGCTGTAAGAAAGGACATTTTTTCTTACAGCTTTTTATTATGGGAAAAATCGTTAAAAAAAGGAGGTTAACATATTTCAATTTTATCATAATTACTTAATTCTTTTTTAATAAATAGGGGGTGATTATTATTTGCTGTTTGCTTGTAAACATATCCGGCACAGTGTAAAATTTAATTGTATTGTGTTTCCCGGGTTGGGGAAAGTACGGGAAAATGCAAAATATATACCGTAAAAGGAGAAAGGAAGAGGGTATGAAGAAAAAACTTGTTGTATTGATGTCTCTGCTTCTTGTTGCTACAAATACTCTTTATGTATCCGCTGCACCGGTCAGTGTCGGGGATCCGGAAGTTGTAATTGTAGAAGACGGGGATGTGGAAATTGAGCCGGAATCGGAAAAACCGGATCTTGATGAAGAAATATCCGAAAAAGAACCCGGAGAAGTATCGGAAGAAACCTCCGAAGATATGGCTGAAATTACATCGGAAAATAACTCCGAAATCAATTCCGAGATTAATTCCGAAATTAATTCCGAAGACAACTCTGAAGATTTGTCGGAAGAAACATCCGAAGAAACATCGGAGGGCAAATCCGGTATTCTGCCGGAAAGAGGAATTTATAATGATTTTGAATATGTAATTACCAAAAACGGTGCGGTTATTACCGGTTATGTCGGAGAAGCTGCCGATATTACCATCCCGTCCGAAATTGTTTTAGATCTTGAGAACACCGTTGTTGTTTGCGAAATAGGACCGAAGGCATTTGACGGAAACGGAACGATTGTATCGGTTGTAGTTCCTTCGTCGGTTACCAAGATTTCGGCTTGTGCTTTCTGCGAATGTACGAATTTAAAGAGTGTGACATTAAATGAAGGCCTGTTAGAACTTGGATACGGTGCTTTTGAGAAGTGTACATCTCTTGAGTCTGTTGTAATTCCGAGCACTGTTACGGATGTCGGCGGAACTCTTGCTCTTTTCCCCGGAGCATTTTACGCATGTACCGGTCTTACATCTGTTACCATTAAAAACAGTGTAATCGGTCACTGCATGTTCAGGGATTGTACCGGACTTACTTCGGTTACGATTCCCGAATCGGTAACTTCGGTCGGCGCCGGAGCGTTTACCGGATGTACCGGACTTACTTCGGTTACAATTGAAAATGCAACAATCAGCGTTTGTATGTTTATGGATTGTACCGGACTTACTTCCGTTACCATTCCTGCGACTGTAACTTCCGTCGGTGCAAGCGCATTTGCCGGATGTACGGGACTTACCTCCGTAACAATTGAGAATACCATACTTGGAACTTCTATGTTCCAGAATTGTACCGGACTTACTTCGGTTACTGTTCCCGCTTCCGTAACGGAAGTCGGCGCCGGAGTATTCACCGGCTGCAGCGGACTTACCTCTGTAACACTTGAAACCCCCATGCTCGGCGAGTCCATGTTTGAGGATTGTACGGGACTTACTTCCGTCACCGTTCCTGCATCAATCATTGCAGTCGGCAAGGGAGTATTCGAAGGATGTACGGGACTTACCTCTGTAACACTTGAAAACGATACGATTGGTGATTCCATGTTTAAGGACTGCACCGGTCTTACTTCCATCACTATTCCCGCGAATATAACTACGGTTGGTGATGCTCCTTTCAAGGGATGTACCGGTCTTGCTACCGCTACACTTGAAAACAGTGTAGTCGGCAAGAATATGTTTGAAGGATGCACCGGTCTTACAACGATTAACATTGCCGATACGGTAACAGAAATCGCTGCCGGAGCATTCAAAGGATGTACCGAACTGACAACTGCAGATATTAAAGCAAAAGCGGATATTCCGGATAATGCATTCAATGGATGCACCAAACTGGAAACTGTTACACTTGAGAATGTTACGGGAATCGGCAACAAAGCATTCGAAGGAACTGCAATTAAGAGCATTGTTATTCCCGAGACAGTTCTTGTTATCGGCGTGGATGCTTTCCGCCACTGTGCTGATCTGGCAACCGTTACTTTGAATGAAGGACTCTTAGAACTTGACAGAGGTGCATTTGCAAATTGTACTTCTTTGGAAGAAATTACTTTACCTTCAACATTAGTGAAGTCGGAAAACAGGGTTATTTATGAAGGCGTTTTCGAAAACTGTACTTCCCTTAAGAAGGCAACCATTCAGGGGCTGGTTGTAGCACCCAGAATGTTCCATGGATGTACCGCTCTTACGGAAATTACCATACCTGATACCGTCGCCGAAATCGGAGCTTTTGCATTCGGTAATTGTACTTCTCTGGCAAAAGCAACCATTAACTCTTACGGTACCATCGGTGCTTATGCATTTAACTCATGCAGCAGCTTAAAGACAGTAGATTTAGAGGGCGGAACGTTTTATGAGATTGGAGCCGCAGCATTCTTCGGAACGCCGGTTGAAAAAGTTAAACTTCCGAAAACAGTAGAAACGATTGGAGATTCTGCGTTTGCAGATTGTACAGAACTTAAAGTTCTTTACTTAAATGACGGACTGGCTAAAATTGGAAGTTCGGCATTCTCGGGATGCACATCTCTTGATGC
>OMRN01000121.1 GCA_900313265.1 uncultured Lachnospiraceae bacterium
CGTCCGTTTCGAAGCAGCACATTCCGATGGACGGGCCGATTCCGGCAATGATGTCTTCCGGTCTGCATCCGTAGTCCGACTGCATCCGCTCGACCATTTTTCCGGCAATCTCCAAAGCCGTTCCCTTCCATCCCGAATGAGCGATTCCCACAACTTTCTTTACCGGATCGTAATAAAAAACAGGTACGCAGTCCGCAAAGGTTGCGCAGAGAACAATTCCCGGTTCATCGGTCAGAAGTCCGTCCGTTCCTTCAAACGGAAAGTCACGGAAAACTCCGGCTCCGGCATCTTCCTTTGTGACGTTACGAATCGTATCGCCGCCGACAAGATTTCCCAAAACCACCATGTCCGGATTAAGACCCAGGGTTTTGCATACAATCCGGTAATTGGTTTTTACGTTCTCCGGATCATCCCCGGTACGAACGCCCATATTCAGGGAGGAATTATATCCGGTGCTGACACCGCACTCCCTGGAAGTAAAGGCATGCACGATTTCCGGATATTCTTCAAACGCCGGAAAAGTGTAATAAAGGACTTCGTTTCTGTAATTCTCTTTCATCGTTTTAAAACCTTTTAAACATGCTTCGGTTCCGGATAATCCACGCCGAATGTTTCCACGGTCACGGTCTTCATTCTCTGGTCGTGAATCGGCTTGTCACGCATGTCCGTCGAAACGGCGGCAATGGCATTTACGACATCCATTCCCTCAATCAGTTTGCCGAATGCCGCATACTGTCCGTCTAAAAACGGAGAATCCTTATGCATGATGAAGAACTGGCTTCCGGCAGAATCGGGATCCTGCGCACGGGCCATGGAAAGAACTCCCGCGGTATGTTTTAAATTGTTCTCGAATCCGTTGATCTTAAACTCTCCCTTAATATGATAGCCGGGGCCGCCGAATCCGAGTCCCTCGGGATCTCCGCCCTGAATCATGAATCCGCTTATGACACGGTGAAAAATCAGTCCGTCATAGAATTTCTTCTGAATCAGGGAAATAAAATTGTTTACGCTTTCCGGTGCGATTTCCGGATAAAGTTCCGCCTTCATCACGGAACCGTCTTCCATCGTAATTGTAACAACAGGATTTTGAGCCATATTTTTTTCCTTTCCTTTCGTGGTTATTGATTTTTTAGTATATAGGATGTTCTGTTTTTTGTCCATTATTCGTACTTTCTGAGCGATAAAAGCCATGCCATAAGATGCACCGCCTGCGGGAACTCTTCCTTCTTAATCAGCTCTTCAATCTGATTCGCGGTAAGCTTCAGTACGTTTACGAATTCCATGGCATCTAACGACTGTCCCGCTACTTTCCTGCAGTTTTTCGCCGTAAAAATAAAAGCATAATTGTCCGCAATCGTGGCATTCGAGGGAATGGTCAGAAGATGCGTCCACTCGTCGGACTCATATCCGGTCTCCTCCCTTAATTCCCTTTTTGCAGCAGCAAGTGCATCCTCCGAGGATAAATCATCTTCCCCGCCGTACTGCTTTCCGTCCTTACGCTCGATTCCGCCCGCCGGAAACTCAATGGTTACCTTCCTGATTCCCTGGCGGTACTGCTTTACCATCAGATAATTTCCGTCCTCATCCGACGGAACGATTACCACATAATTCCGGCGACTGTAAGTATAATACGGTTCAAAAACGGATCCGTCCGGAAAGCGGAACGCCTGACGGCGAAAATCGATCCACTCATCTTTAACGATATGTTCCGTGCTTATTTCTTCCCAAATTAAATCCTTGTCATTTATATCCATGATAACTCCTCATTTCCGTTTAATGCTTCTTCATTCTAAATCCCATGATAAGAACTGTCAAACAGGGATTCCGCCCATGTGCGAAATCCCTGTTCATCAACGGTGCCTGTCACCGGTTTGCGATTTTACTCCACATTCTTTAACGCTTCATCCATCGGAATCCGGCGGATGCGGTTATAGTCAATAACCATGATTACAAGATAGGATGCAAAAATCATCAGGCAAATCCACACGTAACTGATTGGCGGAATGTATGACGGAAGCCAGCCGTCCATCTGTCCGATTACAATTTTCCATACAAGTTCTAAGGATTTTGCCCCGAAGAGCGACGAAACAATTGCCGAAAGAATTACCATCCACGTGGTGGAAAGAAGATAAAGCGAGGCAATCTCACCATTCTTATAACCGAGAATCTTGACCATGGAAATCGCATTCTCATTCTTCTCAATTATAACCTTTGTCAGAAGATAAATCAGGATTCCAGCAAAAATCAGACAGATTACCTTGAAGTATGCCATATAGCTGCCCATGGAATGATCCAGCTGACGGGAAACTTTGGTAATATCCTCCTCCGTAATCGTCAAAGCAATGTATTTATCATCAATATCCGTGATTTCCTCATTGGACAAAAATCCGTTAAAGCTGCCCTCCGGATATCCGAAGATTTCATTGAAGGAATCGATATACATTACAATGTTTAAACCTCCGAGATAATCGTAGAAACCTGCGATTTTGAAGGTGTAAGTATTATCGTTGTATTTTTCTTTCAATATAATTTCATCACCCGTATGCAGTTTGAATTTGTCCTGATAGGCACTTGAAACATAAACTTCATTGCCGGAAATATCCGCATCTCCGATTTGAATATAGGCACTTCCCTTTTCAATCCCATATACCGAAATCGGCTCGTTCACTTTTATCCCGTCGATGGTGTAAAGAGTTTCCATGCTGAATTTTTCCGCATCCTTCACACTCGTGGTAATTTCATTTTCATCCTCATCTTCTGTCGTTTTTAAAACATACTGATACTTTGCAAACATATCGTCCACCACATGATCCTGGTAGTTGCTCAGCGTGGTTTCAAGACCGAACGCAAATGTCGCAAGAAATACCACGAAAAAGATTCCGACAAAAAGCACCAGGTAATTCGGGATATTCTGCAAAATCACACGAAGCCGGAATCTTCCCATGAATTTAAATCTCGGCAGACGCATTGCTTTCTTGCGTTTATTCACTTTTAAATCCTTTCGGATAAAGCGAAGCGGAGACAGCCTCAGCCAGTAACTTACCACGAAGAAATTAATTAAAATCATCAG
>OMRN01000143.1 GCA_900313265.1 uncultured Lachnospiraceae bacterium
GCACAGCGCTATATAGCATACGACGTACGAACTGTCTTGTCAAGTCGGCGAATTCGCCTTCTGAACTTCTTCATTCAAGCTGAGCATGCGATCGTCCAGATCACGGATACGGCCGGCACAGTCCACCAGCTGGTTACGGATTTCTTCCGGAACATTTCCGTCGAATTTGTAATTAATCTTATGCTCCAACGATGCCCAGAAATCCATGGCAATGGTACGAATCTGGATTTCCACTTTGGTATCGATTTTTTTATCGGACAGATATACCGGGACAAGCGCAATCATGTGATAACTCTGATATCCGCTGGGCTTCGGATTTTTGATATAATCCTTTACCGAAAGAATCTGGATATCACTCTGTGCGGAAATGACCTCGGCGATTTTATAAACATCGGAAGTAAACGAGCAGATTACGCGCACGCCCGCGATATCTTTCACATAATTCACCATATTCTCAATGGAGGATTCATAACCGTGCCGGCGGAGTTTTTTTACGATGCTCTCCGGCGATTTCAGTCTCGATTTCAAATGTTCGATTGGATTGTAGGAATGCGTATGCTGGAATTCCTCGCTTAAGATTTCCAGACGCGTAACCATTTCCTTCATTGCGGAATTATATATTAAGATAACCTCTTCCCAGCTGTCCACGCTGGCGTTATTTGCATCCATATGTAACCCTTACCCTCATATGCTGTAATATCTGTTTTAAGTCCGGTCCTGCCGCTTATCAGATATTCTTTCTTTCAGATTCCCTGCCCCAAAGAATCACCAATACTAATTTACCATAAAAAATGCACTGTTGCAAACGTTCTTCCCAGGCCTTCGTTACCACCGGAAAAATCCCATCAGTCGGAAAAATACCCGACATATTTTACCCTTCCTTTTTCATCCGGAAACATCTTTTCATACAGATCCACAAAGTAATCATCCGTCATTCCCGCCATGTAATCCACAACCAGATCGCAGGGATCGTTTTCACGGTAAATTTTTTTTCTGCGGATTTTTCCGTTGCCGGGAACATCCTCGCCCCGAACGGCAGTGTTATCGGCATAATACCGGGTCTGTTCTTCGATATAGCGGATGTGGTGGCGGTAAAGCGTGGATTCGTCGCTTCGCTCCTTTGCCTCTTTTAAAAGCCTTTCGAACATCTTCTCAAACATGGGATCCAGGTCTTTATCAAAAACTTCGAGCATTTTTTCGCTTTTGTAAATCTTGGAATAATTCTCCTTCTTTGCGGCGCTCAGTGCCTCAAAGAATTCTTCGTCCATGCAGATATAGCCTTTGCCGTAACTGTTTTCCACAATGTTGACAACCATGTTGTTGATGATTTCGGAATGGGTGCTTCCGATTACGTCTCCCGCAAAAACCGGTTTGTCTTCCAAAAGTCCCAAGCGGATTGCATCCTGACGGTCCTTTCCGAGATAGGCAATGATATCCGAAATCCGCATGATACAGCCTTCCAACGTGTTCGGAACCAGCGTTCCGATTGCCTTTTCTTCCAGATAGCATCTTTCCGTTTTGGCATCAAACTCGTCAAAGGAAGAATAGGTTACCGGCTCATAGTGCTTTGCTTCCATTTCGCCGTTATGACAGATAATTCCGTCGAGCGTCTGCAGTGACAGATTCAGCGGAAAAATCTCATCAAGGACTCTTGCGGAATGAATATTGTGATTAAAATACCGTCCGGTTTCCGCATGATACAGTTCACTTAATTTCTTTTCACCGGCATGACCGAACGGGGTATGTCCGATGTCGTGACCTAAGGAAATCGCCTCGATTAAATCCGTATTAGCCCCGAGCAGTTCCCCGATGTTGCGGGCAATCCGGGCCACAAACTGAACATGAAGGGCGCGGCGGCAGACATCGTCATTTCGGACTAAAGAAAATACCTGCGTTTTATCCATATAGCGGGAGTAAAACGGCACGTTCATGATTTTCTCCGAATCCCTGACAAAATTCGGGCGGTGAAAAAGCTCCCGGTCATGATTCGTATCACGCCGGATGATATCTCCGTTTTTGCAGGCATACGGATTTGACCGGTGATTCTCCCGGTCTTCCGTTATTCTTTGCTGAATTTCCTTTGATAACTGAAGATAGTGTGCCATATATGAACCCGTGATGATTTGCGATTACGACTCAAGACCGAATACTCTCGCAAAATTATCATAAAGAATTGCCTTGTTGGTTTCCTCGTCCAGTCCGAGTTTTAAGAAACGCTCCAGTTCCTGCTTCGGATTCCACATCGGGAAATCCGAGCCGAAGAAATACCGGTCCGGTCCGAAGTGATCGATGAAACGCACCGCCATCTGCGGCTCTAACATGAAAAGAGTACTGGATGTATCATAATAGACATTGGAAAATTTCTTCATGCGATAGGCATCTTCCCACTGGCTGTATCCGCCGAAATGAGCACCGATGATCGTAAGATCCGGAAACATTTCCGCAATCCGCTCAAGTCTTTTCGGATGGGTAAATTCATACCGGGCATCGCCCATATGAAGTAAAAGAATCATTTTTCTTTTTTCCATCGCCTTGTAAATCGGCAGGCATTTCTCATCATCGATACAGAACCCCTGCATGTCATGATGGAATTTTACGCCGCGAAGTCCAAGCGACAGCGCGCGGTCGAGTTCTTCCTCATACGCTTCGTAATCCTTGTGCATCGCCGCAAGGCCTAAAAATGTCGGATGTTTTTCGCATTCGGATGCGATGAAATTATTGATGCTCTGAACCTGGGCCGGTGAAAGCGCCGACGAGCATACCAGTGCCCTTTCGCTTCCGAGTTCTTCTTCCAGCCTTACGAGGCTTTCCGGCGATGCATCGGAATGCATCGGAATCCCGTAGAAATTACCGATGGACTCCGACGCCTTGAATGCGATTTTTGTCGGAAAGATATGTGTATGTGCGTCAATTATTTTCATGGTTTATCTCCTGTCCGTCTGCAGCTGTGTCGTCCGGCAGTTCTTCGCTTTCTTCGGTTTTCTCCGGTTCTTCCGATTCGTCTTCGCTCTCTCCGGCCTCTTCTTCACTGCCTTCCGTCACTTTCTTCTTTGGCGGGAAGTTGCCGAAGCATTTGTTGAATTCCTCATCGTTATAAACGAAGAGCAAAAGCAGCATCATCGCAACAAAGGAAAGCGTCACGAAAATATCCGCCACGTTAAAGACCGGAAAGTGAATGGCCTTAATATAAATCATGTCCACAACGTATCCGTGGAAAAGACTTCCGTCCACCGGATCATAGCGGAAAATACGGTCAATTAAGTTGCCGAGCGCGCCGCCTACCAGCATGACCTCCGCAATACGAATCGGTCTGTATTCGATTTCCCATGGGGTTCTGACATACAGAAAAATCACCGCCGCAATGGCAATCGGTGTCAGTATGACAAAGACAACCTGACCGTTCTGGAAAAGTCCCCATGCCATGCCCCGGTTCTGAACATACGTTAAAACCAGCGCATCTCCGAGAATTTTCACTTCACGGCCGTCCGAGAGATATTGAATTGTCAGATACTTAACCAGCTGGTCCAGTCCTACGATGAGAAGGACGGACACAAGCGGAACCAGAATTCTCCCTATTTTTTTCATTAAAAATCCTTACAGTATATTTACATTGTGTTCGTAAGCCAGATCATAAACTTCCTTCGGCCAGATGGAGGACTGTACCTCTCCGATATGGGCTCTTTGCAGGAAGAACATGCAGATTCTCGACTGTCCGATTCCGCCTCCGATGGTATAAGGCATTTTCTTTTCCAGGATGGCTTTCTGGAACGGAAGCTCCGCTCTCTCCTCACAGCCGGCGATTTTTAACTGCTCGGCAAGTGAATCCTCATCCACACGGATTCCCATGGAAGAAAGTTCCAAGGAGATTCCGAGAATCGGATAAAATACCAGAATATCTCCGTTTAATTTCCAGTCATCATAGTCCGGTGCACGTCCGTCATGACGCTCGCCGCTTCGAAGCGGTCCGCCGATCTGCATAAGAAATACGGCACCCTTTTCCCTGGTAATTAAATTCTCTCTTTCCTTCGGTGTCTTATCCGGCCAGCGGTCTTCGAGTTCCTGTGTGGTAACAAAGGAAATCTCCGCCGGAAGGAACGGATCCATAAAATGATACTTTCCGCAAATATAATATTCGGTCTGCTTAATGGCCATATAAATACGGAATACCGTTTCTTTTAACGTGTCTATATTTCTTTCGGACTTGTCGATAATCTTTTCCCAGTCCCACTGATCCACATAGATGCTGTGAAGATTGTCCGTATCTTCATCCCTGCGGATGGCGGTCATATCGGTATAAAGACCTTCGCCCTTGCGGAAGCCGTAATTGCGAAGTGCCTGTCTTTTCCATTTGGCAAGGGAGTGAACGATTTCCACTTCCTTTTCGTCCTGCTCTTTAATGCCGAATTTAACGGGTCTTTCCACACCGTTTAAGTTATCGTTCAGTCCGCTTTCGGGAGTTACGAATAAAGGCGCCGATACACGGCTTAAATTCAGGGCATCGGCTAAAGCTCTTTCGAAATAGTCCTTGACCTCTTTAATCGCTTTTTCGGTTTCCTTAATACTCTGCGGGCTTTCATAACCCTTGGGGAAATAGCATCTGTCCATATTTTTGTCCTCTCTACAGATCACAGTTATTTACGGTTCTCGGGAACGGAATGACGTCACGGATGTTGCCCATTCCGGTTAAATACATAACGCATCTTTCGAATCCGAGACCGAATCCCGCATGACGTGCGGAACCGTACTTGCGAAGATCCAGATAGAAATCGTAATCTTCTTTCTTCAGTCCGAGTTCTTCCATTCTCGCAAGAAGTTTGTCATAATCATCCTCACGCTGGGATCCGCCGATGATTTCTCCGATTCCGGGAACGAGGCAGTCCATCGCCGCAACGGTTTTTCCGTCCTCGTTCAGTTTCATATAGAAAGCTTTGATTTCCTTCGGATAATCGGTTACAAAAACGGGACGTTTGAACACTTCCTCGGTTAAATAACGCTCGTGCTCGGTCTGAAGATCGCATCCCCAGGATACCTTGTATTCAAATTTATCGTTGTTTTTCTCCAGAATTTCAATGGCTTCGGTGTAGGTCACGCGGCCGAATTCGGAATTTACCACATGATTTAATCTCTCGATTAAGCCCTTGTCGATAAAGTTATTAAAGAACGCCATTTCTTCGGGTGCATTCTCGAGAACATAGCGGATAATATACTTAATCATGCTCTCGGCAATCATCATATCGTCTTCCAGATCCGCAAAAGCCATCTCCGGCTCAATCATCCAGAATTCCGCAGCATGTCTGGTGGTATTCGAATTCTCCGCACGGAATGTCGGTCCGAACGTATAGATATTTTTGAATGCCATGGCGTAGGTTTCGCCGTTTAACTGACCGGAAACCGTCAGGTTCGTGTTCTTATTAAAGAAGTCTTTGGAATAATCCACTTTGCCGTCTTCGGTCATCGGCACGTTTGCCAGATCGAGCGTGGTCACCGTAAACATCTCGCCGGCGCCCTCACAGTCGCTGCCCGTAATCAGGGGAGTATGTACATATACGAAATCCCTCTCCTGGAAAAATTTATGAATGGCGTACGCAATAAGCGATCTTACGCGGAAAACCGCTTCGAACGTATTGGTTCTCGGGCGCAGATGCGTGATGGTACGCAGATATTCCATGGAATGGCGCTTCTTCTGAAGCGGATAATCCGGTGCGGAATCGCCTTCGATTACAACTTCCGAAGCCTGAATTTCAAAAGGCTGCTTGGCTTCCGGCGTGGGAACCAGCGTTCCTTTTACAATTAAAGCCGCGCCGACATTGATTTTCGTGATATCGGCAAAATTCGAAAGACTGTCATGATATACCACCTGAAGCGGCTCGAAAAATGTTCCGTCGTTGATTACGACAAAGCCGAACGATTTCGAATCACGATTCGAACGTACCCAGCCCCCGACGGAAATTTCCTTATTTAAATACTCTTCCCTGTTTTTGAAAATGTCACGGATTGAAACAAGCTTTTCCATACCGAACCCTCATCTTTTCCTTATTAAAAATTATACCCGGTTTTTGACACCGCCCCGAAGGACCCCTGCCGGACAAATATTACAATACATTCCACATTATAAACCACCTTGCGCGTGTTTACAAATAAATTTTTTTCCATTATTATCCACCACATCTTGTATTTTAAGGATTTTTGACATACAACATTTTCCGAATTGTTACAAAATTGTTACATTTTGTTAAAATTGTGTTGCTTTTTTCTTTCGATATTGTTATAATGATTGAAACTCATGAAATATTTGGGGGAATTCTGTAACCAAATGTCGCACTAATCGGTATGAAAGGGAACGAACAGTACTACCGGTTCCCGGAAAGAAGATGTGAGGAAAAAATGTTAGCAGAAAAAAGAGTTTTTTGGAATAACGCAGCCAAAGAACTTAAAATTTCAAAGGAAGCATTCGTTAACTTCGTAAAAGTTTACAGTGACGATTTTTCCAAAAAAGCAATTTGCGCTTTCTCGATGCACAGAAAAGAAGCCATTGCGGCTGCAGCGGTACTTACCGCATCCGTTTTAGCTACATCGGTAATTGTAGGTGCAAATTATCAGCAGAGAAGAATTATTACGGAAGCAAATGATGTTGTGGCTTCCCAGATTCTCGGAAATGAAAATACCATAGCAACAAATACACTGACCAAAAGACCGGATCGTCCGATTCTTACACCGATTGTTTCCGGTGGAAACAGCACTGCTCCGATGAGGACTTCGGATGTCATCACTCCGTCCCAGGCCGCTTACAGCATGGAAAATGTTGAACTTTTAGCACAGATGATGTTTGCGGAAGAAGGTGTATTCTTCTCCTGGAGCGCAAACGATCCCGCAACCATCGAGCGTGTACACAAACTCGCGGGAAGCGTTATTTTACACCGCTTAAATTCCCATTACAGCGGTGCCCAGACGATTGCGGATGTTCTTTATTCGCCCGGACAGTATGATATTCATACCATCATGCGTGTGGAATCAAGACAGACGATGCCTCCCCAGGTTTATCAGTGGGCGGAAGAACTCTTAACCGAAGGAGCTTTGGGACCGGATACGCTGGTATTCCAGGCTCAGTTCGTACAGGGCTCGTCAGTATATGATCACATTGGTAATCAGTACTTCTGCTGCCGTTAATAAAGCCAGTTCATCATGACAATATACCCAAACAGGAAAAAGACCGGAACTCGTTTCCGGTTTTTTTCTTGTTTGCGAGGCAAAGGTGACAGGCACTTTTGGTACAAAAGTGCCTGTCACCCGGAGGAGGGGTCCCCTATATATACAGCCCCTGCAGTGCATCCACAATATTCTCTGCCGCATTCATCAGCGTAATTTCGTCGATTTCCGCGATTCCCTCGACCGGATAGGTATAGACAAATCCGGGATTGTTTCCGGAAACATATTTCATTTTCCCGTCAAACGAGGATAAAAATCCCGGCACTTTGGAAACATTCACCGGCGCATCCTTTAAAAGCGTGATTTTTAAGGTTCCGTATCCGCCTTTTATTTCCGTTACGTAAAGTGCTTTGGCCCTGGCACGGAGAAGTGCCACCGAAAGCAGGTTTTCCGCGGCTTTCGGAAGTTCTCCGAAACGGTCTTTTAGTTCGTCCCGGAATTCTTCGTAATCCGTCTTGCCCTCAATGGAAGCAATCTTATGATACATTTCGAGTTTCTGCGGTTCGTTTACGATATAATCCGAAGGAAGGTAGGCATTGATGTCCAAATCGGCTGCCGTTTCAAAATCTTCTTCCTTCTTCTTTTCGCCCTTCGCATCCAAAACGGCTTCGTTTAACATCTTGCAGTAAAGTTCGAATCCGACGGCATCCATGTGTCCGTGCTGTTTGACGCCGAGCATGTTTCCGGCTCCGCGGATTTCCAGATCGCGCATGCTGATTTTAAATCCCGAACCGAGTTCCGTGAATTCACGAATGGCTTCCAGTCTTTTCTGCGCTTCCTCTTTTAAGATTTTATTTCTCGAATACATCAAGAAGGCGTAGGCATTCCGATAGCTTCTTCCCACGCGTCCGCGAAGCTGGTAAAGCTGCGCAAGACCGTAGCGGTCCGAATCATCGATAATAATCGTATTAACATTCGGAATGTCGAGGCCGGTTTCGATAATCGTGGTTGAAATCAGCACGTCAATGTTCCCTGCAATAAAATCATGCATGATATCTTCCAGTTCCCGTTCATTCATCTGACCGTGAGCATAGGCTATTCGGGCATTCGGAATCAGTTCGGACACACGCTCCGACACATTGGTAATATCGTTAATCCGGTTATGGACATAGTAAACCTGTCCGCCCCTTACGATTTCCCGGCTGATGGCCTCACGAACCATCTCTTCGTTATATTCCATGACGAATGTCTGAATCGGCCGGCGGTCGGACGGACCTTCTTCGAGAATCGACATATCGCGGATTCCGACCAGACTCATATTCAGGGTTCTCGGAATCGGCGTCGCCGTAAGGGTCAGCACATCGACTTCGTTTTTGAGTTTTTTCAGTTTCTCTTTATGGGCAACTCCGAAACGCTGTTCCTCGTCAATAATCAAAAGGCCCAGATTCTTCGGTTCGATATCCTTCGAAAGCAGGCGGTGCGTTCCGATGACGATATCCACCGTCCCTTTTCTTAAGCGCTCCGCGGTCTTTTTCAGTTCCGTATTCGAACGGAATCGCGACATTAATTCAATTTCCACCGGATAGTTCTTCATGCGCTCGCGGAAAGTATTGTAATGCTGCTCCGCCAAAATGGTGGTAGGCACTAAGAAAAGTACCTGGTACCCGTCCATGACCGCCTTGAACGCGGCACGGATGGCAATTTCGGTTTTCCCGAAACCGACATCCCCGCAGATTAAGCGCTCCATGATTTTTCCGCTTTCCATATCCGCCTTGGTGGCTTCAATCGCGGCAATCTGGTCTTCGGTCTCCTCATACGGAAACATTTCCTCGAACTCTTTTTGCCAGACCGTATCGGGGCTGAAGCGGTGTCCCTCCAGCCGTTTTCTGGCGGAATACAGTTCGACCAAATCCTTTGCGATTCCTAAAACCGCTTCGTGAACCTTCGCCTTGGTCTTCGTCCATTCCTGGGTTCCGAGCGTGTTGATTTTGGGGATTTTTCCTTCCTTTGAGGAATACTTCATCACCGCATCGAAGGAAGAAGCAAGAACGTATAGATTCGCATTCTTCGCATATTCTATTTTCATATAGTCTTTCGTAATGCCGTCAATCGTGACTTTTTCGATTCCGCGGTAAATTCCGATTCCGTAATTTTCGTGGACCACATAATCCCCGACGGAAAGTTCGCTGAAATCGCGGATTTTTTCGCCGGAATAATTTTTCTTCTTTTTCTTCCGGCGCTCCCTTCCGAATAAATCCGTATCGGACATGACGCAGAAACGAATCTCCGGAAATTCGTAGCCCTGACGCACCATGCCGCGGCAGGTCATGACCTCTTTCGGCATCAGGATGCGGTTTGTATCCTCGCTGTAAAATGCCGTAATTCCTTCGTCCGTCAGGCTCTCGGCAATACGCTTTGCTCTCGTTCTCGAAGAGGAAACCACCAGAATGCGGTATCCCTTCTTCCGGTAATCGGACAGATCCTTTAAAAGAAGCTCCACGGAGCCGTTATAGGAATGAACCGGTTTCATTTTTACGGGAATTTCCGTGGTAAAATTCAGTTTCGTATGGACATAGTCCTCTTTAGTCAGCGCCACCACGGTTTCACCGTTTAAACTTTTTATCGCTTCCGTGGCGGGTTTTAGAAGATTAATCTGACCCGGAATGGCATATCCCTTTTCAATCCGGTGGTAAAAACTGTCACGAAACTCCGCTTCCACCGCTTCCATTCTGGTATCCGACCAGGACGGTTCGTCGATAAAATAAATTCTGCTGTTTCCTTCGAATAAATCCGAAAAGCTTTCCGCATCGGGATAAAAATAGCGGATATATCCTTCCAGCGCGCCGGTTTCGCCCCACTCTTCCACCTGTTCTTTCAGCGCTTCCCAGTCATGAACAAGCCGGTGTGCTTCCTCGTTCATTGCTTTGTCGCGGAAAGACTGCTCCGTGCTTTTAATCTCTTTATCGATTAAGGCAAATCCCTTCATCCGGTCCTCTTTGGATAACAGGAATTCGCAGGCCGGATAAATGACCGCCTCCGGAACGGTCTGAATCGAACGCTGCGTGGAAGCATCGAAATACCGGACGGAATCCACTTCATCGCCCCACAGTTCGATACGAAACGGATTTTCTTCGGTCAGGTCAAAAATATCCACAATACCGCCGCGGATGGCAAACTGTCCGGGTTCCTCCACGCCGGCGCATTTGCGGTAACCCATGCGCGCAAGCCGCAAACTGAGTGCCTTCTCTTCTAAGACACTGCCCGGGGTAATTTTAAGCACATTTTCCTTAAAAACACGCAGCGGCACAAGCGGTTTCATCAGCGTATCGATGCAGGTAACGATTGTAAGTTTTCCGCCCTCTAAAATTTTTCGAAGGACTTTCATGCGGCCTCTGGTGATGTCATTTGAATAAATGTCCGCCTGATAGAAAATCACGTCTTTCGTCGGAAAATACTGAACATCCGGCTCAAACATCGTAAATTCTTCCGCTAACTCCCTGGCCCTCATTTCGTTATGAGTAAGAATAACGCGTACATCAAAAGAAGTACCGAGAGAATGAATAAACGGAAGTTTTCCGCTCTCGGTACACCCTGTCAGCTCTATTCTTTTTTCTCCCCTGCGAATTGCCGACTGAAGTTTTTCGTATTCACCCAGTTCCCGAAGGGGTGATGTAATTAATTCCACTTACATCTCCCGTAAAATCTTTCCCGGCCGGCTGTTGCTGTCTTTCAAAAAATGTCCGGCCGTTTTCATCCTTAAGATTCTTCCGAATCACTTGCCGCAACCTTGCGGTTATACCGGTTCATCGCCTCCTCCACTTTCCCCTGCATGAGGTAAAGAACGGCCTCACAGGCTTTATCGACGGCTTCTTTCTCCGCCTCTTTCTCTTCTTCGGAAAAATGGCCGAGGACGTAATCCTTAAGATCCATACGGGACGGCTTCTCCCCGACTCCGATTTTGATACGCAGAAATACTTCGCCGCCTAAGTGGGCGATGATATTTTTGATTCCGTTATGTCCGCCGGCACTCCCCTTCGGACGGATCCGAAGCTGCCCCACCGGAAGGGATATGTCATCGTAAACGACAATCAGTTCGCTCTCCGGATCGATTTTATAATAATCGCAGGCAGGACGAACGGCCTCTCCGCTTAAATTCATATAGGTAAGCGGCTTGATTAAAAGGACTTTCTGCCCTTCGATTACACCTTTTCCCACAAGCGAATTAAATTTCCTCTCCGTAAAACCGATATTGTACTTTTCCGCCAGGGCATCCACCGTGGCATAACCGATATTGTGTCTGGTAGAAGCATATTCCCTGCCGGGATTTCCTAAACCCGCAATAATAAACATTTTTCTCTCCGTTAGTCAAGGTGCCAGGCACCATTAAATTCTTAATGGTACCTGGCACCGTTTTGCCCCATAACTTCTCTAAAAAGTTTTTCGAACCTGAATACTATTCGCCTGCGATTGTCCCCCAACAAAGGCCGGCTTTTTCGTAACCCCAAACGAAGCCATTACTGAACTTCGTATCTTTCGGTCTTCTCGATTAAAACCTTCACCTCTCCGTCACCCACATAACGGGAATTTGCACGGATGGTGTTGCGGCTTTCAACGATACAGTTTTCAATCGTGGTATTGTCTCCGATATAAACATCATTCAGAATAATGGAATTCTTGATATGACAGTTATTTCCGACAAATACTTTCTTGAAAATCAGGGAATCTTCCACTATGCCGTTTACGATGGTTCCCGAAGCAACCAGGGAATTACGTACATCTGCGCCGACATTGTATTTTGCGGGAGGAAGATCATCCACCTTGGAATATACATCCGGATACTGACGGAAGAAATAATCCCGAACGTCCGGTTTTAAGAAATCCATGTTGGTTTCGAAATAATCTTCCACTGTTGCGATATTCTTCCAGTAATCCTTCATCTTGTAACCGAAGATTCTCTTCATCTCTTTGTAACGAATCAGAATATCGGCAACAAAATCA
>OMRN01000119.1 GCA_900313265.1 uncultured Lachnospiraceae bacterium
GAAAGTGAATTTAAAGCGCGTGGAGCAGATGGAAAAGGTGAAAGCGGAAGCGGAGAGTGCAGCTTTGGCAAACGAGAATGCGGTCTGTTCCCATTGCGGACATGAAATTCACGAAGGAGAAGATGGGGGCTTGCATGATTCGTCTCAAGAGTGTGAATCGGATTATCTGAAACTGGACGAGCCCACGATGTCGGCGATTTTATGCGGAAAAAGAATCCCTCTAAAGGCCAAGGAATTCGCTTTGCTTGAATGCCTCTATCACTATAAAAATACCATCGTGAAGAAAGAGGTTTTGTTTGATGAAGTATGGGGAGATTCCTTTTTCTCGGACAGCACGCTGAATGTCCATATCCGGAAACTGCGGGAGAAACTCGAAGAGAATCCGAATGACCCGAAATTAATCAAGACGGTCTGGGGAACCGGGTATTACCTCGAACTGCCGGAGTAAGGAACCGGATAAGGCTTCCGTGATAAAATTACAGCTGTAGGTTAATCAGATGAAGATTTTGCGTCAGATAGGAATTGCATACGGTCTTTTCATGCTGCTGGTTTTGCTGGCACTGTTTTATTTAAACCGGCAGTTTTCTTTTGCGCAAAGGGACCTTCTAAAATATAACGAAATGCTCCACAAGGTGGAAGCGGATCTGGCTGCGGGTGAACCGGAGGATATCGTCGAAAAAAGATACAAATGCGAAATCATTCTTTCGACGGAAATCAATGATCCGGAACTTGCGGAAATGTATCGGCATTCCGCGTTTGTTCTCGATCTGGCTCCGGACGGAGAATACATCGGAAAAGTAGCCTGGCCGGAGGAACTCGACCGCTATAATACCGCCAAAAACGGATTCTTCGGAATATCCCTGCTGGTTTGGGGGCTGGTACTGATTGCCGGCTATCTGATGATTCTTTATTTCTATTTTTATCTGATTCGTCCGATTAAGGAACTTAAAGATTTTTCCGCAGAAATCGCCAAAGGAAATTTCGATGAGCCACTTCCGATTCACCGTCACAATGTATTCGGTGTATTTGTCGAGGCTTTTGACCAGATGCGGGAGCAGTTAATTGAAGCAAGAAAACGTGAAATCGAGGCAGAAAAAGCACGTAAGGAACTTGTGACGGAATTAAGTCACGATATAAAGACTCCGGTTGCCGTCATTAAAGCAACCTGCGAGGTTATGGAAGCGAAAGTAAATATCGATGATCCGTCCGGGATATCCAAAAGCGAAATCATGGAAAAAACGTCCACCATTTCCCAGAAGGCCGATACCATCAGCCTGATTGTCAGCAATATGATGCATGCGAATCTCGAGGAACTTGAGGTGATTGAGGTAAACCCGACGGAGGAAGACAGCCGGATTATTGCGGATTTTTTGAAAAACCTGAAGCATTACGGCAATATCATTCAGGAAAACGAAATACCGGGATGCCTGGTATATATAGACAAACTGCGCTTTGAACAGGCAATCGATAACGTGGTCGGAAACTCCTCTAAATATGCGGGAACGGATATTCATGTAAGTTTTGATACTTTTTCGGTTGAAATGCCTCCGGAGGAAATTGCCGGAAACGGTAACGGAAATATAAGAAAAAATCTTAAAAAAGTTGAATTTCTGCGGATGCGGATTAAAGATAACGGCCCCGGTGTAAGCGAAGAGGATCTTCCTTTGATTGCGGAAAAATATTACCGTGGCAGCAACTCGGCCGGCAAGACGGGCTCCGGGCTCGGATTTTTCCTGGTAAAATACTACATGGAGAAAATGGGCGGAGGTCTGGAATATTATAACGACAACGGTTTTGTGGTCGAACTTCTGCTTCGGAAGGTCTGAGTTAATAAAAATTTAATGGTGACAGGCCCAAATTCCATCCCTTCCGGTGACAGAAACCGCTTGACTGAATGTATCATTCTTTATATACTAAAGAATGGTGCGGTTAGTGGTTTGAAACCATTTTTGAAACACAATTCACCAAGTCAGAGTAACGGGGTTTTACCCTGAAAAATAATATTTTTTATAAAGGAGAGGTACTATGGCAAACATTGATTTAACACAGTATGGCATTACCGGTGTTACCGAGATCATCCACAATCCTTCTTACGA
>OMRN01000132.1 GCA_900313265.1 uncultured Lachnospiraceae bacterium
AAATGGGCGGGAAGATCGGACTCGTAATAAAGCCCCTCCGCCCATGCCGCCTGCCGGTAAAATAAAATGCCGCAGGCTATGGTATAAATACCGGTAAGTAGAATGAATGCGGTAAGGAATATTCGCTTGTCCGGTTTTCTGTTTTTAAGATTCATTCCGTCTCCACGAAAAGATTTACGACTATTCGTCTTCCGAAGATTTTTTCCCGATTACCTCACGAATGACATACTGCGGAGAATTGTTCATGCAAAGATAAATTCTGCCGACATACTCCCCAATCATGCCGAGCATCAGCATCAGCATTCCGCCGATAAAAACAAGCACGCTCATCAGCGCGGAGAAACCGGCCTGGACATCAACCAGTACCAGTTTCTTGACAATCGTGTAAATTCCGTAAAGAAAACCGGTGCATGCGCAGGCACATCCGATAAAAGTGGCAATCCTTAAAGGCTTGATGGAAAAAGCGGTAAAACCGTTAAACCAGAGGCTGAACAGTTTTCGTAAAGTATATCCGGAGTGTCCGACCTCCCTTGCGCGATGATTCACTTCCACATTGGTGATGTTTTTGGTCGCGCGAAGAACCAGCCCGATCACATACGAAAACGGCTGCTCGTAGCGAAGCATGTCATCCACCACAAAACGCTTTACGGCAAAATAACTGGAGATGTACAGTTCCTTCGGCTTTCCGAGCATGATTCTCGTCATATGCTCATTTACCTTGCTTCCGAAATTCCTGAATCCATTGTGCTGTTTATGTCCGTAACTGGCATAGCACACATCGTATCCTTCTTCGAGTTTTCCAAGCAGTTTTCCCACTTCGTTTGCGGGAGTCTGTCCGTCATCATCGAGGCAGACCACTATATCTCCCCCGGAAATTCGCATTCCGGCCATCAGTGCGGCATGCTGCCCGAAATTTTTGGCCAAGTCCACACCGGTAATGCAGTCATTTTCACTGCACAGATTGCGGATGGTTCCCATCGTATTATCCGGCGACGAATCGTTTACGAGAATAATCTCGTAATCATAATCCGGTAAGGTTTTCATGGTTTCTTTTATTTCATCCACCACTCCCGGAAGGGTCTTCTCCGACCGGTAACAGGGAATGACAAACGAAATATACTCTTTATCTTTCACGCTCTTTACTTCCTTTTTTTATTTCTCGGAATTGATGACTGCCATTATAACCATATCGTAATAACAGCCGTCTTCATAAACATCGTCTTTTAATACACCTTCCCGTATAAATCCGGCATTCTCGTAACTTTTGATTGCCTGTGCGTTATCGGCAAAAACCCTAAGATACAGCCGGTGAAGATGAAGTGTTTCAAAACAGTAGCGAATCATGAGTTTTGCCGTCTTCGATCCGACTCCGCGGCCCCGGGCTTCCGGTTCTCCGATAAAAATACCGTACTCACCTTTCCGGTGATCGTTATCTAGATCCCTTACATAGACGCTTCCGACCGGAATATAGTCTTCCTTCGGCGCATCATCATTCCCTTCCGGGCTTATACAGATAATAAACTGCTTAGCCCTGCCGCTTCCGATGACGTTTTTAAGCCACGCCTCATGGCTTTCCTTCGTAAAAATCCTCCGGTCGATAAAACGGCTCCTCACTTCTTCGCTGTTACGCCATTTCAGAATCAGAGGAGTATCGTCATATTCGATTTCCCGTAAATACAGACCTTTATCTTCCGCCGAAATATTCATAATTCTTAAAATCTGTTCCTTTCGTAAGGCCAAAACTCTGCGATTATCCAAATTACTATTATATCAAAGCAGGAAGAAAAAAGCCACCTCTGCCTTCAAATGAATTCCTCTTTGAGGACACGGTTCTCCTTTAGGGACCGGTCCTGAAAAATACCAGATTTCCGCTCCGTCCGATTTCTTCAAATCCTTCCTTCCGGCACAGTTCATCGATTTCTCCGTCCGGAACGGATGCGATATATCCGCATTTTAAATATTTGATATTCTCTTTGACATACGAATCCTCGCAGCAGCTGATTCCCATGCCTTTCGGAAGGGCATACAGACCTTCGACGTTTGTTGCCACACGACCTTCTTCGGTGTTATCCCACAAAACCCAGATGACGGAATTCTCATATCCTGTCTCGTCCGTCGCTTGTATTCCCTGTAAGGAGAACGTCTCTTCCCAGTATTTTACTTCCGCTTCGGCTTCGGCATCATAAAACGGAACGTCATAATCCGTGGGAACGAAAGCTCCTTTTATCAGGAAGAAAACAAGAAACGCCGCTAAAAGCAGGACCATGCCGTCTTTGGCGGCTCCCGCCTTTATCATGCAAAGAACAAGGCATCCGGTAACGGCAAACAAAAACAGATGCCTTCCTCCTTCGTTTGCCTTCTGCAAAAGAAATAATACAGCCGTAAAAACGGCAAAAACCGAAAACGCATGAAGTGCTGCGATTTCCCGGTTCTTCCTATCTTTCATAAACGCACATACCGCTAAAAACACCGCTGTAAACACGGCCACAAAATACTGGCATCCCGCCGTCAGTCCGTTTTCGAATGCCCCTTTAAAATATTTTACGATTTCCGGAAAAACATAAAGAAACGTATATTTGATATCACGAAGCGCATCCGCAATCTGTCCGGAAAGCAGGTGCTTAAAAAAGGTCAGATCGTATAGCGGCGTAAAATATTCGCTCGTCAGATAATGCGAGCATAAAAGATTAAGCGAAACGGCCAGTCCCGCCGAACAAATCCCGGCGGCATATGCGGCTGGTTTGCTTTCTTTTCTTAAATAAAACCAGGGAAGGAAAAAGAACAAAACCATATACGGCCGGATTACCGTTAAAAAGAATGCAAGAACAAACATCCCGATTATTCCGGCTGTTTTTCTTCTCTCCCGGGTACAGGCAAACGCAAATGCATAATAAAGAATCAGCCCGGAAACCATCATGCATTCCGGAAGCGCATTTAAGACATGTACCGGCACTGCCGGAAATAAAAACAGCAGTCCGTAAAAACAAAGCAGGCTCTTCCATTCCGGCCTTGCAAGCAGGGTAAATGCAGCAAGCGAAACGGAAAAGAATAAAATATTCGCGATAAAGGGCGACGCAAAATGCCAGCCGAAAATTTTTCCGAAAACAGCCCACGGAAGAAGAATAAACGGATTCCATGCGGCAAAACTTCCGAAAAGTGCATGGGATTCGTTAAACCCGAAATACCCTTTCGGCATGCCGGACGAAACGGTTCCTTCCACCAGTTTGTAATAAAAAAGACAGTCATTATTTACCGAATCCGGAAGATACAACTTAAACAACGATCCGCCCCGTACGGCACAGTAAAAAAGGCAGAGTAAAAAAGGCAGAAGCAGTGCCGTAAGCACCTTTGCCGCGGTCATGATATTCTCTTTTCCGGAACCTTTTTTATTCATTTTCCTCTTCTTTCGGTTTTGCAAGCAACGCGATTTCAAGCGGAATCATTCCGTAAAGGAATCCGACATAACGCACAAGCGCCACCGGACCCAGTAAAAATGTAAGCCATATAAGCAGTACCGCCAAAAGCGCCAGAGATTCCCTGCGCCTTTTATAAACCAGCCACACGAAGGTAAGCAGGAATGCGATAAAATACGTTGCCGGTGCAAAAATCCACATCGTAAACGGAT
>OMRN01000126.1 GCA_900313265.1 uncultured Lachnospiraceae bacterium
AGTTTCTGGACATCTGCGATTCTTCCGAGACCTTCAATCTGTGCATCCAGTTCGTCAAAGTTATTCGAAACATCAAACATGGAAATCCAGGAATCCTCATCTTCGCCAGCCATGTCGTTATTTGCATGATCGCCGGCAACAACCATAAGGGGTCTTAAAATGACTTTCTTGTATCCGGCTGCCGCTACCGCATCAATTACTTCGTTGCATGCAGTTTCTTCGGGTTCTCCCTCTACGGTTCCGATGAATACATTTTTGTATCCGAGATCGTTCATCTGTGTCTGCATCTGGCTGTAGGTTATTTTTGCAACATGAGCGGTTCCGTGTCCCATCAGTACAAAAGCACATCCGTCTTCTTCTGCTGCTTCTAAGCTTTCATATCCTGCTGATTCTGCCGCTGCTTTTACAACCGCTTCCGCAACGGCCTTCTTGTCGGCATTAACCTTTGTCGCATCCGCTCCTACTTCACCAAGCAGAGGTTCTGCTACTGCGACACTTTCAAACTTGTCTTCATATTTTGCAAGAGTATCGATAAGCTCGTCATATTCCGCACCATGCATTAAGTGTGTCGGCTGAATGACAAGATTTTTGACACCGTTATCAACAGCACGCTGAAGTGCCTGATCCACGTTATCGATTTTCTCGCCGTCTCTTGCCTGAATATGGTTGATGATAATCTGTGCGGTAAATGCACGTCTTACGGACCAGTCGGGATATGCCTCGGCAAGCGCATCTTCGATTCCCTTGATATCCTTTGCACGGCTGTCGTTAAAGGATGTTCCGAAGGATACAACTAAAAGTTCATTCTCACCGATATCATCCGCATTGCGGGGATCATCCAATGAAGCATCACCGGTATCTCTTCCGAAATAATCGGGATCTGCCTCTTCGCCTTCCACAAGTTCTTTCTGCTCATCGGTTAATGCATCCCATGCCGCCTTTGCCGCTGCACACTGTGCATCGGTATTCTCGTTCCATTCCTGCACATAGATTGCATCAATTAAAGCCGCTACCTCATCAGCCTTAGCCTGATCATCTTCTTCGGATGTTTCCGGGAGCGCTTCATTAATCTCGCTTTCGACTTCGCTCTCAATCTCGCTCATTATCTGGTTTACAACATCTTCGGATGTGGCAACCTGAACGTTCCCGTTTGTACAACCCGCAAGGCACACGCTGAGCAATGTACCCGCAACTGCAACTGCAAAAATCTTCTTTTTCATTTTTCCTCCTTTTGGCGATTCCCTTTGGGATAATGCCATATTATAAAATATATTCAGGATGCACTGCATCCCGGCTAAAATCCTCCGTCAGCAATTTTCCGACAGAAGATTTATGCACTGTATAAATAATAAAGAAAAGCCTCTATCGCTACGATAAAGGCTTAATACATACAAACAGTACCTGCGGATGTTACGAAAAAACCGTCCATTCGTCAGGGTTCGTTTTGCTTTCGTACAGCCAGTTACTCGTGGCCTGAAAATCGGTTTGATTTTCATGTACCGCCAAAGGCAGGTCTCCCGGCTTGTACCCGCATTTCATCGCCTTCCCGGTCTCCCAGTGGCTTATGGATGAAATTCTCACATCGGCTTACTATAAGCTTCCGTAATCGGTACTTACGGTGACGAGTTCGCACAGGCCTTTCACCTGTTTCCCTTTTCATCGGAGCCATTCTCTTTAAAACGAATCTTTTCGATTTTTCAAAAATGCTCCGACACCTTTGCGTTATTATTCAGTTACAACGTATCATACCACAAATGATTCAACAATTCAATTTTATACGATTCTTTCAGCATTTGCGGTTTATTCATTTTTCCCTGTTATGTTTCTTCAACGGTTTTTATCTTTGACTGGGTCCGAGAATTCTTAAGGAATCTCCCGAATCGTCTATCAGCTTACCGTTTTCCTCATCGTATGTAAACTCTACATCATCCGTTCCGTCATCAAAATGAAGAGTAATTGTCTTGCCGTCGAAATCATAGGTACCCTCCGCACCGTATGTATTTCCGTCGTCTTCGGTCCAGAACCAGGTGTTGTCGAGATGGAACTCGAAATAGTTATCATACTCGCCGGTATTGTCATTTTCATACATCCACATATAGTTGATGTCGGCATTCGGTCCTTTGTCTTCTTTAAAATTAACCCAGTCGTCGACAGGACGCAGAACTTCCCCATCCCAGTCAACAAGTTTACGCGCCTCTTCCAAAACCATCTCGCGGTCATCGTCACCATTGTCATAATGAAGAACTACGGTTGTCCCGTCAAAATCAAATGTTCCGTCCATCTCGGTATCTTCTCCGCCGCCGCTGTAGGATTCCCATGTTCCGTCATCCTTGAATGAAAAATAGAACCCTACCGGATAATCATCCTCATTGTACTCCCATTCAAATGCTGTCAGTGCGGAATACTCACTTCCGGTTTCTTCATACTCACCGTCTACATTCCCGTCATATGCAAGCTCCGAATTCACCGAAACCCCGGAAGCGGTGCAGGCACTCAGTCCAAGCACAGCTGCGCATGCTGCAATTACAAATACTGCCTTTCTCATTTTTTTCCTCCTTTTTACACAAACAGATTATCTAAAATATCAACAGGCATTATCATATCACAATTCAGCGAATGATACCAGTAAAGAGATTTCATCTTTCTTCCCCCAGCCGGAATCGGGTTCTAAC
>OMRN01000226.1 GCA_900313265.1 uncultured Lachnospiraceae bacterium
CTCTTCTCCGGCCTCGGTCTCTTCGCTCTTTTCTTCAGCCTTCTCCTCTCCGGCTTCGGTTTCTTCTTTCTTCTCGTCGTCGCCCGTGTCGACGTCGGAAGTAGCTTCGTCTACCACCACCACTTCCGAATCACTCCCGTCACTTGAGCGGTCACCTCTTTCCACAATATTTGTTCCGGTAACCTCGATGGGATCTAACTTCGGTCTCTCAGCCTCTTCTTTTTCCTTGGCTTCTTTTTCAAGCTGTTCCGGTGTCTTTACCGGAATCACGCCTTCGCCGTCGTAATAGGTTTCGATATTGCTCCGGTCCGGCTCTTTCTCCGGTTTTTTATCTTTTTCTTCAAGCCAGAATTCCTGCCGCTTTTCAATCACATAACCGGCATCGTCTTTCTTCTCGTCCTTGGTTTCTTTCTTTTCTTCTTCCTTTTGTTCAAACTCTTCACGCGGTCCCGCACAAATCGGGCATTCCATGATTTCGCTGAACTTGATTCCGGCCTGCTGTTCGTCAAAAATGTAACCGCAGCCCTTACACTCGAATTTTGCCATGACTACCTCCTGTTTATTGATGACGGAAAATTCCGTCGCATTTGTTTCCCCTGTAAAGTCAAAGAAAATGCCTCAAAACGCATTATCCTTAATATTTTACCACATTTCCACCGAAAATGACAATAATAACGGTTTTATTCACTTTCACCTTCCGGTGCGCTTTCCTTACTTACTGCCGCTTTTTGTTTCTTCGCCTTGCGTTTTTCAAGCCACGGAATCGTCAGATTCTCGTAGCAGTAACTGATAATCGCCGCAGCCGGAATTGCCAGTAAAATACCGATGATTCCGAACATTTTTCCACCTACCAGAATAAAGACCAGAACCAGAACGGACGGTACACCGAGCGTATCGCCGTACATTTTCGGTTTTAAAATATAACCGTCCACCGCCTGCAAAACGATGGTAAAAATGATAAACCACAAAGCTTTCAGCGGATTATCGAGAAGCAGGATAAATCCTCCGATGGCCCCGCCGATAATCGGTCCGAACGTCGGAATCATGTTGGTTACACCCACAATGACCGAAACCAGCATGGCATACGGCATACGCATGATCAGCATAAAAATCATATTCACGCCGCCGACGATTAACGCTTCCAAAAGTTCGCAGACAATGTACCTCACCATAATGGAATGGCATTTATCCAGGAACTCTCCGATGCTCACATAATTCGCCGGTTTGATAATCAGCTTGAACAGCCGTTTCATGCCTCCGACAATTCTTGCCTTGTCCAAAAGGAAGTAATCGGCAAGAATAACACCCATGGCAACATTCAGCAGGGATCCTCCCACGCCTGTTGTAAGGCTTAGGATTTTTGCCAGAAATTCCGGAAGCTTTTCTCCGATGCCGGAAAGGAATTTCTTCGCCCAGGTTTCAATACCGCTAATATCGATTTTATAAGCGGCAAGTTTGACATTGAGTTTCTGGACAAGTTCGTCCGCCTTGTCCATGTACCCGTTAAAATTCTTGATAAACGTAGAAAGACTTAATACCAGCTGCGGAATGAGCAGCACAAGAATGAATACAAGGAAAAGAACAACAATCAGGATGGCCAGAATAACGGCCAGTACCCTTCTTAGCTTTTCCTTTTTCATTTTTCCAAACAGTCTTTTTTCGAAAAAAACGGCCAGCGGATCCACAATATACGCAATGATTGCACCGAAAAGCACGGGTGAAAAGAAACCGATGAATTTCTTTACGGCCGCCCACTCGGTCCCCAGATTATTCAGAATCACAAAAAGCAGTACCGCGCTGCAGGCAGCAATCGTATAATGTACCCATTTTGCTTCATACCATTTTTTCTTATTGTCCATGATCCGAATTTCCTTTCCGAAACGAATAACCGGACATTCGTTTATTTATCTTCGTTCGATGCCTGACCGATTTCCGCACCGGCATCCGCAATACCTACCATCTGGGATACGATGGGCGAAAGAATAACCGCTAAAAGGTAACTGATAAGTGTAGTCGGAACCAGAATCTTCAGGAAGCTTATAATCCACATAACCGGGAACGGCGGCATATTTGCAAGTGCCTGAGGCGGAATATTGCGTCTGGATAAAAATATACCGAATCCGCTTAACAGAAATCCGATAATGACCGAATTAATAACGGAAATCGGAAGTGAATTCAAAAGGGTAAACTTAAATGAAGGCGGATTTGCATGAGCTGCTGCCGCAAGTTTTCTTCCGAGTTTGCCAAGAGGCAGAACCAGCGAAATAATAATACCTAAAACAACCGATAATCCAATGTTCATAAGAAGCATTCCGATAAGCGGTGACTTCACCTGCGGGTTAAACAGACGTACCAGAAATGTTGCCGCAACACCCATTGCCGCCGAGATAATAATTGCCATAATAAGCCCCATAAGACGTTCTTTTTTCTTCATGTCCTTAACCTTCCTTTCTCTTTTGGGTTCTTCAACATTTATCAGTATTTTTAAATCTGATCTTGGAAATGCGGAGCATGGATGAATATAGCCCGAAACCCTGTCATACTGCCTTCTGTAGTCCACCTTTTCGGGGATGTAGACATCACCCGAAACCAGGTGTGAACGGCAGAAGCCGCATTCACCGCTCCGGCATTTGGACGGTGCTTTAATCCCCGCACGCTCCAATGCCACCAGTAAGGATTCCTCCGCTTTTGCGGGAATCGTTTTATTCGTTCCGTCATTGGTAACAACGGTCAGGTTATAGGTTTTTCCTTTGTGTTCGGTCACAAAAATCGAATCACGGTCACTGAGCCTGTACTCTCCGTATGCGTCAAACCGTACATACCGGGGTGTTAAATAAAGCTTCTCCGTTTCGCC
>OMRN01000429.1 GCA_900313265.1 uncultured Lachnospiraceae bacterium
ATAAAGCAAAAGAAATAAAGCAAAAGAAATAATGTAAATAAAAGCATGCAGATTACAACAGAGAATCTTACATTTGAATATGATGCGGGAACGAATCTGAGTGTAAGGGCCGTGGACGGAATCAGCATTACGATTCCGGGCGGGCAGTATGTCGGCATTGTCGGACATACCGGAAGCGGAAAAACGACATTCGTGCAGTTATTGGATGCCTTAATCAAACCGACCGGCGGAAGAATCCTCTATGACGGGAATGACATCTATGACAGAAAATACAACCGGAAAGAAATGCGTTCCAAAGTCGGAATTGTTTTTCAGTATCCGGAGTACCAGCTTTTTGAGGAGACGGTTTTAAAGGATGTGTGCTTTGGCCCGAAGAATATCGGAATGAAGAAAGAAGAGGCCGAAGCGGCCGCAAAAGAGGCGCTTTCTAAAGTCGGAATCCGGGAAGAAAATTTCGATGCATCGCCTTTTGAACTCTCCGGAGGAGAAAAACGACGCGTTGCGCTGGCCGGAGTACTGGCAATGAAACCGGAGGTGCTGATTCTCGATGAGCCGACAGCCGGACTGGACCCGCAGGGGAGGGAAGAGATTTTAAAACTTCTTTCCGATCTTCATAAAAGCGGAATGACGATTCTTTTGGTATCGCACAGCATGGAAGATGTAGCGGAAAATGTTGAAAGAATTCTGGTGATGGACCACGGAACAATCGTTTACGACGGGGATTCGAAAGAAGTATTCTCCCATGTCGGAGAACTTGAGGAAATGGGCCTGGCGGTGCCGGCGGTAACCTATATTATGAGGGATATTCATGTGCTGGGACTGAATGTCAGGGAGAATATCACCACGGAAGATGAAGCGGTTGAGGAAATACTTGCGGCATTACGGGAAAACCGGAGTTGATTCGGTGAAAAGGTTTTAAAATCCGGAAAGCGGTATAAGAAAGTCGGGATAAAGCGAATAATTGGATAAAAGATGTTAAGAGATATTACACTGGGACAGTATTACCGGGCGGATTCGGTGATTCACAGACTCGATCCGAGAGTGAAAATCGCCGGAACACTTGCGTACATGATTTCCCTTTTTGTCTTTAACAATTTAATATGTTATGCCCTTGCCATTGTGTTCCTCGGCACAATTATCGGACTGTCGAAGGTTCCGGTGAAATTTATGCTGCGTGGAATGCAGTCGGTTGTTTTTCTTTTGATTATTACGGTGATTTACAACGTATTTTTAA
The DNA here is from genome assembly GCA_900313265.1 of uncultured Lachnospiraceae bacterium. Taxonomy (GTDB): domain Bacteria; phylum Bacillota; class Clostridia; order Lachnospirales; family Lachnospiraceae; genus UBA3766. The sequence continues at coordinate 1,235 of OMRN01000429.1, forward strand.
GCAGCGGAACGACGATTGTGAAATTCTGGGTTTTTACAATCACCTATGAAGGAATCATAAACGCTGTATTTATGTTTTTCCGTCTGATGCTTCTGATTATGGGATCGTCGGTCATGACGCTTACCACAACCCCGAATCAGCTGACGGACGGGCTGGAGAGCCTGATGAGGCCTTTAAAGATTTTTAAGGTGCCGGTTCACGAGATGGCAATGATGATGAGCATCGCTCTTCGGTTTATTCCGATTCTGATGGAGGAGACGGATAAAATCATGAAGGCGCAGATTGCCAGAGGGGCGGATATGGAGAATAAGAATCTTTTTATCCGTGTGAAAAATCTGATTCCCATACTGGTGCCGCTTTTTATTTCGGCGTTCCGGAGGGCGGGAGATTTGGCGCTTGCGATGGAGGCGAGGTGTTATCACGGCGGAGAAGGCAGAACGAGAATGCGTGTGATGAAACTCGCCGTAAGAGATGCCGTGGCAATTGTTTTCCTTACATTTTATCTTGGTACGGTTATTTTCAGCGGAATTTATTTTAAGGATCTGACGGAGATGCTAGTGTATCTTCTTCAGAAGTGGTGGACATGAAAAGAATATTGCTGCGCGTAGCATATGACGGGACGGATTTTCACGGCTGGCAGTTTCAGCCGGGAGTGCGGACGGTCGAAGGAGAACTGAATAATGCGATAACGCTTCTTACGGGAAAAGAAACCGAGGTAACCGGGGCCAGCCGTACGGATGCGGGAGTGCATGCGATGGGAAACGTGGCGGTTTTTGATACGGAAGCGACGGTTCCGCCCGAACGGTTTGCGCAGGCACTGAACACGTATCTTCCGGAAGATGTGAAGGTCCGCTCCTCCGAGGAGGTCCCCGCGGATTTTCATCCGAGAAAAGTGCGGTGCCGGAAGGTGTACGAATACCGCATATACTGTGACCGCATGCCGGATCCTTTAAGGAGAAGGGAGTGCTGGCAGGTTCCGGTGAAAATGGACGTCGATAAAATGCGAAAGGCAGCTTCGTACCTTGTAGGGACGAATGATTTTGCGGGATTTTGCAGTGTGCATACGCAGGCGGAGAGTACGGTCCGGACGATATATTCAATCGATATTACGGAAGGCGCTCCGGCTGATGGCGGACAGCAGATTGCCATCCGGATTTGCGGAAACGGATTTCTTTACAACATGGTCCGGATTATCGCAGGAACACTGGCGGAGGTCGGATCGGGAAAGCATGAACCGGAGTGGGTTTTGGAGGCATTAAAGAGTGCGGACCGCACAAAGAGCGGACCGACGGCGCCGCCGCAGGGACTGACGCTTTGTGAAATCAGCTATTTTCCGGAGACGGAGGCTGTTTATCCGTGGGTATAATGTTTGTTGTGGCTTCAAACCCCGATGCATTGTCGTGGATGGAATAAAAGATCCCGGGAAGGGGAAGCCTATCCGTATTTTTAAGAAAGAGGTAAAAGGGAAATGATGAATTTTTTAACGTATGCGGTTATTCTGCTCGGACTGATTGTGGTCATCGGTTTTATCAATGAGAAATCGTCAAAGCTTACGTATGAAATAGCGCTGATGCTTTTCTCCGTTGTGATTGGCGGCCTTCTGACGGTAGTATACGCGCTTGTAAAGAATCAGGAGGTCCGGAGCGTAATTGATACGATACGTGTCTTTAATCTGGAAGATTTCCTGATGAAAGGCGTGCTCTGCTTCATGCTTTTCGCGGGTTCGTTCCGGATGCGCCTTTCCGATTTTAAAAGGCTTGCCCGTCCGATCGGCGTGCTTGCGTTTCTCGCAACCTTCCTCGGAGCGGTTTTCTACGGCGGTTTATTCTTTCTGGCAGCAAGACTTTTCAACCTGCCGTTTTCGCTGCCGATGTGCCTGATGTTCGGAAGCATCGTGGCACCGACCGACCCGATTGCGGCGACCAGTATTTTGAATAAATTCGGTCTGCCCAAAGACATCAGTTTTGTTTTGGAGGGAGAATCCCTCTTAAATGACGGTGTGGGTGTTGCGCTTTTTGTCTGCTTTTCCAATATGGTGAAAGCAGAGCAGTCGGCGGGAAGTAATTTCTTTGTGGTAATGGCGCGTGAACTTCTCGGTGCGATTTTAATCGGAACCGCAGTAACTGCCCTCTGTTATTTGCTCTTTAAGTTTACGAAGGACTGCAGACGCCGGATTTTTATCAGTCTTTTCATGGTTGCGCTGGCATACAGCCTGTGTGAGATTTTTGACTGCTCCGGTGCGATTGCATCCGTTGTATGCGGCGCATTGTTTGCCACCTTCAGAGGAAAAGAAGAATATTTGCACGGAAAAATGGATCTTGAGGATTTTGATTCCTTCTGGGAAACCATCGATAACCTTTTAAATTCCATTCTGTATGTCATTCTGGGGCTTTCCTTCGTAAAGATTCTGCAGATGCATCATGTGATTATCATGTCGCTCGTGGCGATTCTCTGCAACACGCTCGGCCGCGGCGGAAGCGTTTTTGCAAGTACATTCCTAATCGGAAAACTTCCGGATAATTATAACCGCGGGAACTTTACGACACTGTTTACCTGGGGAGGCTTAAAAGGCGGTCTTTGTATTGCGCTTGCGATGAGCACGGCGCCCATGGTATCAGCCACGGTATACCATATTATTTTAGGCTGTACGTACGCGATTGTCTTCTTTACAACGATTATTCAGGGACTCAGCGTGAAGAAGGTTTATGACGGAATCACGAAGAGGATGGAAGCGAAGAAGGCGTAGGGAGAATGGGTGCCGCTTTCCGGGTGCCTGTCACTTTTGGCGCAAAAGTGACAGGCACCCTTGTTTTTTATTGTAAATGGATTTAAAATAAAGTTATGAAGAGTTATGAAAGAAAAATAAAGTTATGAAGAGTTATGAAAGAAAAATAAAGTTATGAAAGATTTCTTGAGTTATGAAGAGTTATGAAAGCTTTTTGAAATTATGAAAGAGCACATAAGGTAAGGAGTAATTATGTTACATGCCAATGAAAACCTGAATCCATATACGCTTCAGTTCAGTTTCTCACCACCTCAGCTGATTAAGAGAACAATTATTACGGAAGAAATCATCAATAATTTCACCAGACCGGTTCCGACTTATCGTGGAATGTTTATTTCCGGTGTTCGCGGTTCAGGAAAGACCGTTCTGCTCGGAAATATCCGGAAAGAAATTGATGCGATGAAAGACTGGGTTACGGTTGATTTAAATCCGGAAGATCATTTGCTTGAAGCTTTGGCAAGATCTTTATATATGATACCGGAACTGAAAGCATTGTTTATAAAAGCAAGGCTGGATTTTTCGGTGGTGGGAATCGGGTTGCATCTTGAGAAAGCCGATTTGATTGCAACGAATGAGGAAGATGCGGTAACCATGATGCTGAAGGTTTTGAAAAAAGCCGGAAAGAAGTTACTGGTGACAATTGATGAGGTGACATACAGCAAGGATGTCGCCAGATTTTCTCATGCACTGTCTTCGTATGCGGGAGCGGATCTGGATATTTATCTTCTTATGACGTCGCTTACCGAAAACATCAATAATATCCGAAATAAGAAATCACTGACATTCTTATACAGGGCGAAAGTGAGGGAACTGGACAACCTGAATATTACCGCCATTACGGGTGATTATTTAAAAACGCTGCATATAAGAAGAGAAGAGGCAGAAGAACTGGCGTATAAAACAGCCGGTTATTCGCTGGCATTCCAAACTGTCGGATACTGTTACTGGAGAGAACTCTGTTCCGGGAAAAACTATTCGGAGCTGAATCATAATGCTATATTGGAAGAAATCGATATTATACTGGCAGAACTTGCGTATGATAAAATCTGGGAAGAGATGTCCGTAAATGATCAGAGGATTCTAAAAAGCATGGCCGGGATTGAAGAGCAAGAGGGTGCCGGTGTGAAAGTTGAATCCATAAGAGATGATATTTCAATGTCATCGGAGAATTTTTCCACATATCGAAAGCGGCTGATTGAAGACGGGGTTATCGAAGCTACACAGTATGGTTATCTTAAATTCCGCCTGCCCGGATTCGGAAGATACGTACGAAATAAATTCCGGGAAAGATAAGGAGAAAGAAAGACAGACAGTTGGAAAGAAAGATAGCAAGATAGAGACATAGATTTTTAAGAGTTTCCATGGCAAAGAACATTTTTGATATTATTCCGGCGGATTTTTTCAAGCCGCTTACAAGTAAATATAAAAGAATGTATACCGATTGTATTCTTCTTCTGTTTAACACATTTAAACCGGAGATTTCTTATGGTGTGAACAGGGATATCGTTGTCAGGACATTAATGGATTATTTTGATGCGGATGATGATGTGATTACCTTTGATGAGGAAACATATGTCAGTGACAGCCGTGATAAAGCAAATGGAGTAATCGGACAGCTTAAGAATGCGGGGTGGCTTGAATATGAGCAGGCAGAGAATCATCAGCTGAATGTTGTAATGTTTGAATATGCAATTCCGGTGATTGAAAGCATCAACAGTATTATTAAGGAAGAAGAGACGGAGTATCAGGGGATTATTTCGCAGATTCATGCCAGCCTCCAAAATGATGACCTTTATGCAAAGCCGTATGAGCTTATCATTATGGGCGTTGAAGAGAACACCGGCCGTCTTGTATCGGAGTTAAAGCGCCTGAATGTCAGCATTAAACGACATATGGATAAACAGACCAACGATATGGATGCGAATCAGGTTTTGGAGCATTTCTTCAAATACCATCAGGACATCGGTTCCAAGGCATATCTCAGAATGAAAACGGGAGAAAACATTGCATATTTCAGGAGTTCTATTATTGAACGCATCGATTATATTCTTGAATCCGAAGCCATAATGGACCGGGCCGTCCGGGGGATGATGGAAGTCAGACAATTGGAAGATTCCGATTTAGCATATGACAAACTTGTAGAGGAACTGATCGATATTAAATCGGAGTTTTACAGGCTGGATGATATCATTGAGGAGATTGACAAAAAGCATAAGAAATATATGCGAAATGCCGTGAAGAGAGCGGAGTTTTTATTGGCTACCGGAAACAATTTGGAAGGAAAAATATCAAAGATTTTAAACCGCATATCGGAGGAACTTGATAAAAACGAACTTGGCATTTTTGAACTGTCGGAGGAGGTACATTTTTCCATTTATCCACAGAAATACATTTCGCCCGAATCCCTTCGGACAATCCCTGTAAAGAAAAATACGGCGGATATCAGTCAGATTAAAACAGCGGAGATTATGAGCGAAGAAGAAAGGCAGCTTTATAAAGAAGCCTTAAAGGCGCAAAACAGGAGAAGATTTACCAGAAAAAACATCAATGATTATGTGATACAGCTTTTAAAAGACCGTGAAAAAATACCGGTAACGGAGATTGAAATCGAATCGAAAAGGGATATTATCCGAATTATTTATATCAGTATTTATTCCGGAAATAAAGCGAATAATTACAGAATCAAAAGATCGAACCGCCGTGTGAGAATCGGTGAGTATGAGATACCGTATTTTGAAATCGAAAGCAGGATATAAAAGTATATTATTTGCGGAAGACGAGATTTCGTATTGTGAAACCGAAAGCAGGAGACCAGCTATGTTTGAAGAATTATCCGAATCGGTTGCCGAAAGGGAGAAATTCCGAATTGCGGCAAACAAACTGTTAAACCAGTGTTTTGTGTTAAAGAAAAAAGAAGACACCAGAAAAGAATATATTTATATCCGGGAAAACCGGGAACTGTTTAAACAGTATTTTGATTTGCTGGGCTATCAGGTCAGAATTAATGAAGACCAGGGAGTCATTGCGCTTGCAGGTGATTATGAAACCGGCAGACTTCAGTTAACGAAAATCGAAAGTATCGAGCTTTTGATTCTGCGTCTTCTGTATATTGAGAGGAGAAAAGAAATCTCAAGCTCTTATGAAGATGTCGTTGTGCTGATGGAAGAAATTCGCGAAAAGTACAGTCTTCTTAAAATCAAGGCAAAACCGGTAATGGATAAAGGGATGGAAAAGAGGATGATTTCTCTTTTTCGAAAATATAATATCATCAAAAATCTCGATTCGGATGTTAATCAGGCGGATACAAGAATTTTAATCTATCCTTCGATTTTAATGGCGGTGACAGTGGAAGATATTAGCGAACTGTATGAATTGACCGATAATAAACTTAAGGAATACGCAAGCCTGCGTGATGGAGAAGAAAGTGACGAATCTGCGGAATGAATGAAAACTTGAAAAAATCCGGAAATAATCCGGAAATAATCCAAAAGACTACTCGGCAGAAGGAAAAGACAGAAAGGAAAATCACCAGCAGCATGGACAAAACTTCAAAGAGTCTTACCAGAATCAGACTGATTAACTGGCACTATTTTGAAAATGAAACAATTTCAATAAATGGATCGACACTTATCAGCGGCGAAAACACCGCCGGAAAATCCACGATTCTGGATGCCATTCAGCTGGTACTGACGACCAATTCAAGAAAATTCAATGTTGCGGCAAATGAAAAAGGGAACCGCAGCCTGAAGGGATATGTACGTTGCAAGGTCGGAAATGTCGGAGAAGAGTATCTAAGGCACGGTACCGTTCCGGCCAATGTTGCCCTTGAATTCTATGAAGAAAAGACGGACCGGTATTTTGTACTTGGCGTACATATGCTATCCGCAGATGAGGAAAGTCCGGTTATTAAAAAATGGTATGCGGAAGAATGCCGGCTGGAAGATTTGAGTTTTATCACCGAAGGGAGACCGTCCCTGGCAACGGAGTTTAAAAACAAAACAAGAAAAATACCATACATGGATACGGATAAAACTGCCAGAGACCGTTTCCGCCACAGACTCGGAAATCTGGACGAGAAATTTTTTGATATTATTCCGAAATCGCTTGCTTTTAAACCGATGGATAATGTGAAGGAGTTTATTAACAAATTTGTTTTAGACGAGAGAAAGGTTGACGTTCAGTCCCTTCGGAGCAATATAGAAACGCTGGACGAACTGGAAAATACGCTTCGGAAGACAAGAGCACAGTTAAGTGCTCTTATCGGCATTTTGTCGAAATTTGATGAAATTGAACGGAAAGAAAAAGATATTCGCATAAATGATATTCTTCTTCGCATTGCGGCAAAAGATGCGGTAAAAGATGAAATAGATGAACTGACAAAAGATATTCGTATAAAATCGCAGACAATCATCGGCATAGAGGAAAAAATAGCAGAACTGGAATCGGAAATAAAAATTCTGGAGGATAAAAAACTAAATATCAATGTATCCATTAAGGAAAATGAATCGAGCAAACTTGTAGAGAGTCTTAAAAACAATATCGGGAATGTTGAAGTCAGAATCGAAAAAGCAAGGGAGGAAAAGAAGAAGCTTTCCAATCAGGTTGCATACTTAGCAGGATATATTAAAAGAGCAAATGAAATTAACCGAAAAGTAGAAAGGCAAAAAGATTTGGCACTTCTTTTGGAGAATGCCGATGAGAAAGAAAAGCGTGCGATTTTTGAGAGCATCGCAGAACATTTTGATAAAGATTATCCGGAGATTGCCAAAACTCATACCCGTCAGGAACTTGAACTGGAAAAAGCAGATGAGATTATCCTTGAACTGAGAGAAAAAGAGAAGGTTCTTGCAAAGAACAATCTCCTTTATCCGGAGAATGTAACAGGTCTTAAGAGCAGTATCGAAAAGGAATTCAAAAACAGAGGAATCGTTTCGAAGGTATACATTCTTTCCGATTTGCTGGAGATAACGGATGAAAAGTGGCGCAATGCGGTGGAAGGGTATATGAATACCCAGAAATTCTACCTGGTAGTGGAGCCTCAGTATTATCCGGTAGCGCTTGAGGTTTATGATAAGAATCGAAATCGCATTCATTCCGCCGGTATCATCAATACGAGGAAAATACCGCTTGACTACGAAGAAAATCATTCGTCCCTTTCATATGTGGTTAAGAGCGATAACCGCTATGCGAAAGCCTATGTGGAATATCTTCTGGGACGCGTCAGAAGATGTGAAAAGGTGAACGAACTGGAGGAATACTCCATAGCAATTAC
>OMRN01000394.1 GCA_900313265.1 uncultured Lachnospiraceae bacterium
TCACCGAGACAGACGGTTATGGCAAATCCCCAGTAGAGGGGAAAGGTAAATCCTAAAAATTCAATGGGTTCCGTCATCTGATAGGCATAAATTAAAACCAGGGGAACGACAAACATATTCCCGAGAATGGGAGGAATCGATCCCAAAACGGTTCCTAAAATTCCGAATATTGTTTTCATTTTCTTCGATTCGGCTTTTTTTATCATTGCCCGGAAAGGAATACCGATTACATAAGTCAGGGCAGCAGCACTCAAAGTCGTTAAGGAACCGAAAATGATATCCCAGAGATTGCATCCGGCAATTGTGTTACTGATGATGCAGCCGATGAAAAGTCCGGGAATGGCTGCCGGGGTAAACAAGGGAATGATGGTTAAGGCTTCCGAGAAACGTACCTGAATAGCCATATTGGCCAGGCCGAGCAGATTCGCGAAATATGTCAGAACGACATATAATGCGGCGATTATCGCCGCAGTGGTGATAAATAAAGCGGTTTTTTTCATGAAATTGTTCTCCTTAGTTTTGTTTAACGTGAGGATGGTTTCGAACTCACGGATGAATGGTACATCGCATTAATAAAGCGGGTCGAAATGCGACCCGCTCATTATATCGGATATGATAAATAAATGCAATGATTAAAAATCGGAAAAATCTGTGAATTACTCTACCACAATGTAACGGTCCGCCTGAGGATGCTTCTTTCCGGTTTTATCGGTTCCTTCTATGGTTACCACAACATTGCCGTTTTTCAATTCCACTTTGATGTTTGCACCCGGTGTGTGGGTGGATTTGATTTCGTCAATGGCGGTTGCCGGAGATTTTCCGTAAATTTCAAATACACTTTCCCGCATGATACAGTCGCTGTTTAAGAAACTGCTGTCATTTACATACATTCCGCCGTTTTCAAGGCTGCCGATATAGGGTGCGCTTGCGGCATCGGATATAACCCTGGCATCGGTGGCTGCACAAAGGAATGCGTTACGGATACTGTCGGCAAGCTGAATGTCGGACGAAACCTTGGATTTCTCCACCTGCTTAATCAGCGTGGGAACCATAACGGCTACTAAAATTGCCATGATGGCAATTACAATAATCAGTTCGACAAGTGAAAAACCTTTGTTGTTTAATCCTTTCTTTTTCATCAGTCTGTTCATCATAATAATCATCTCTTTTCCTTTTCAGATATTTCCCCCTGCGGCAAAGCCTATTCTTTGCTGCTATCGTGAAATTAGCACAATTCTCAAACGTTGTCAAACATGGGCAAATGCTTTATAATAAATGGGAAAAGTGCGTAAAATCAACACTTCCGGGCTTTTTTTATTAAAAAATCATTAAATTTTCTTTCATAAACTATATAAAATCGGTTACAGACAATAATAAAAACAGGCCGAAAAACGGTCATTCGGAGTAAAAAAATGGGTAATAGTATACAAATTGTCAACGGAACAATTGTGAATCCTGCCGACAACAAAGAGGGAACCGGGGATATTCTGATTAAAAACGGCCGGATTGAGCGAATCGATTTTAAAGAAAGAACGTTTGACCCGACGAAGACAAAGGAAATCGAAGCGAAGGAAAAAGAGGATTCGACAGATAATGAAACCGAAGTGATTGATGCTTCCGGGATGTATGTTTTTCCGGGGCTTGTGGATGCACATACACATTTCCGTGATCCGGGATTTACCCATAAGGAGGATATTCTATCCGGGGCAAAAGCGGCCGCGGCAGGCGGTTACACCGCGGTTGTTTTAATGTGCAATACCAAACCGGTCGTCGACAATGTCGAAACCTTTCGTTATGTCGTAAAGAAGGGAGAGGAAACGGCGATTCATGTGTATTCCTGCGGTTCGGTCAGCATCGGATTAAAGGGGGAACAGTTAACGGACATGCGCTCACTTAAAGAGGAAGGAGCGGTTGGATTTACCGATGACGGAATTCCTCTTATGAATGAAGACTTTTTAACGAAGGCAATGGAGGAGTGCGCACGAATCGGACTTCCCATCAGCCTTCACGAAGAAGATAAAACGCTTATTGCGAACAACGGCATCAACCGGGGAAAGGCATCTGAATATTACGGAATCGGAGGTTCCCCTGCAGAAGCGGAAATTTCCCTGATAAAAAGGGATCTTCCGATTGCATTAAAGACCGGTGCGGTTTTGGATGTACAGCATGTCAGTGCGAAGGAAAGCGTGGAATTAATCCGGGAGGCCGTCTTAAAACAGGGAGAGGACAGGCGGATTCATGCGGAAGCCACACCGCACCATTTTTCTTTGACGGAAGAAGCTGTCATCGAATACGGGGCAAATGCCAAGTGCAACCCGCCTCTTCGGACCGAAGAGGACCGGCAGGCCATAATCGAAGGTCTTCGTGACAATACCATTGATTTAATTGCCACCGATCATGCGCCCCATACGGCAGAAGAGAAAAATGTGAAAATTACGGATGCGCCGAGCGGAATGACCGGTCTTGAAACCGCCCTTTCCTTAAGTTATGAGAAACTCGTTTTGGAGGCGGGCATTTCTCTTATGGATGTCATAGCCAAGCTGACCGTAAATCCGGCGCATGTATACAATCTGGAAGCGGGAAGTCTCAAAGAAGGCGGATGTGCGGATATCTGCATTTTTGATCCGAATGCGGAATACCAAAAAGATTCGTTTGCTTCCAAATCGTGGAATTCCCCGTTTGCGGGCCGTAAAATGAAGGGAAAGGTTGTTTATACCATCTGCGAAGGAAAGATTGTTTTTGCGGATTCATAGCGAAAAAACGGACAAAACATGTCGGAAAGAAGGATATATGGCAGGAAAAAGGAAGGAAGCGGCCGAAGTCGTTTCACAAAAAGAAATTGCAAAGGATATTTATGATTTACGGGTTAAATCCGGTCTGGCCACGGACTGTCTTCCCGGACAGTTTGCGGGCATTTATCCGCCGTCGGATGCACATCTTTTAATGCGCCCGATCAGTATCTGTGAGGCGGGAACGGAAGGAATCATCCGCTTTGTGTACCGGATTGCCGGAGAAGGAACCGCACTTTTATCGGCCTTAAAAGAAGGAGATCAGGTGGATGTTTTAGGCCCTTTGGGAAACGGTTTTCCGCTTGAGGAGGCGAAGGAAAAAAAGGTCGCGGTTATGGGCGGAGGAATCGGAATTCCTCCGA
>OMRN01000417.1 GCA_900313265.1 uncultured Lachnospiraceae bacterium
TACGGACTATCGTTCCTATCTGGATTATGATATTGAAATTCGTAAAAAGAACGGGCAGAAACAGCGATTTTCTGATATTTATGCGGAAAAGAGCGGAAGCGAAACGCAGGTGCCGTACTATGTTGCGATTGCGGCATCGTTTTATCAGCTGTACCGGTACGGAAACAGTATTCGAATTATGCTTTTGGACGAAGCATTTGACAAGATGGACGATGACAGGATTCAGTCGATGATGGATTTTATTAACAGTCTCGGACTTCAGGTAATTCTGGCGACTCCGCCTCCGAAGATTGAAGTCATCGGCGAGCATGTGGATACCATCCTTACGGCTATCCGCGTGGGGACGGGAAGCATTGTGGAAGAGTATGAGTTGTGATGAAAGTGAATAATCTTACAAAAGAACAGAAAACCATATTAAATGCACTTCTGGATAAATATGAACGCAGTGCCACGTTCCGGGGAGACAATGCGGTTAAACAGTCTTTTACCGTAAAACCGGAGGAATTGTTTTCGCATTACAGGGATGATGCGGATTATGACTGTTTTGTCTCCGTTAACGATGCGGTATGTGCACTTGCCGGATATGGATTTATTGGTTGTGATCAGCGTAATTCGGTTGTACTCAAAATAAGTCTGAAGACGGAAAAACTGCCGGAAGTGTACAAAGCACTTGGCAGGATTCCGAAGGACAGGACGATTAACGAAATGAGAATATTCCTGGAAGAGCAAAAGCAGATTTTGAGGGCGGACGATGCGGGTGGCATTTATAAAGAGGAATTATCGGAAAACGATTCGGATGATGTGAAATCAGCACTCTTACAATATATATCAAATCAAGAGGAAAGATTACAGGTTGCAAAACTTCCGGAATATTATGAAAATCTTAAGGATTATTCCGATTTATGGATTTTGCTTCGGTTCCTTTCCAAAGAACACGGTGAAGTATTTGTCCGGGATCTTTCGGTGAAACTCTATCGTGATTCTAAACGTCTGGAAGCTATAGCGGGTAAAGCGGAATCTCTGTTATATAAATACGGATCCTTTCCGGAAAGAGAAAAAGTACTTGAAGAGTGTTCCGTCTTAAAGACACCTTCGTATGTGATGTGTAAAGGGAGTATGATTTTAAGGTTGGATAAGCAGGAACTTGATCTCGGAAAACTGTCGGGGGATTTGGCATTCTCGGGAAAGACATTATCCGAAATATCGGAAATCGTAGTAACTGCAAAGCGTCTGGTAACTGTTGAAAATCTCACAACCTTTCATCGTTACGAAGGTGGGCCGGAGGAGGCGGTGGTTTACCTCGGAGGATTCCATAATACGGTCAAACGTGATTTTTTAAAGCGGATTTACAGGAATAATAAGAATCTTTCATTCTTCCACTTCGGGGATATTGATGCAGGCGGGTTTTATATTTTTGAACATCTCCGAAGAAAAACCGGTATTCCTTTTCGACCGATGAATATGGGGATCCCGGAACTTCAGAAATATAAGGATTATACAAAGCCTTTGTCCGTAAGTGATGTGGCAAGATTAAACAAACTGATTGAAAAGTATTCCGGGGTTTTAGAGTCGACTGATGAAGCGGATAAAGAGATTTCGGTTCAGATTATTAAGACATTGAAATATATGCTTGAGAATAATGTAAAACTTGAGCAGGAAGCATTGGAGTAGGACTGTATTGTCTTGGGTGCCTGTCACTTTTGGGTCAAAAGTGACAGGCACCCCATAAAAAAGGAGGAGGGTTACACAAATGGAACTGGATGCACAGGATTTAAAACAGGGACTGAAGTTTATTGTCGGCACGTGGCAGGTGGATTATCTGGTAAATGCCTTTTCAAACGATTTGGCGCATATTCCCGCTACGGAATTTAAGTCGGACGACGGAAGGGATTTTTCTGCGATTACGTATGAATTCTTCGAGGACCATACGCTGGTCATGAAGGATACGTCTACCGGCAAGGAAGAGAAGGGTACGTGGGAGCAGACCGGTTACGGCTCGTTCCACTATACACTCGGTGCGTTTATGGATCTGCCTCAGGGTGCCGTGCTTGATGCAGTGGAAAAACTGGAGATGCGTGACGGAACCTGGCTGGTATTCGCACTCGGTTTTCTTGCGGTTGCCTTAAAGAAGGTTGCGGACGGTGTTGTGACGGAAGAAAAGAAGACCGATATCGGGGATCTTCCGGGAGACGACAGCATGAAGGAAATTGTCGGCACCTACGAGGTGGCGATGGCAAAGAGCTTTAACGGTTCGGAATTTGTGCTGATGTCAAAAGAGGAAGTACTTGAGGATCTTGAAAAGAGAGCGGTTCCGGAAGAAGAGCGGCGCATGTATCTGATGGCTTTCGAAACCAGAACGGAATTTACCGACGATCACAAAGTGATTACATGGATGAAGATCCCGGCAGGTGTTCCGAAAGAAGAAATCGATAAGGCGATAGCCTCCGGCGAACTCGGCGAAGTAAAAGACGGATGGTTTTGCCCGGAAGGCGCCAAAGAATGGAAAGCCGTTGACGGAAAGTATTATTATGACACAAAAGAACACCGTGAGCTTTTCGGTGAAATCCAGTCATCCTGGGATGAACTGAAGGTCGGCGGCGGAATGATCGAATATGCAGACGGAATGCTGGTATTGAAGAAAGTGTAATTTGAGGATAATGCTTTGGGTGCCTGTCACTTTTGAGGCAAAAGTGA
>OMRN01000117.1 GCA_900313265.1 uncultured Lachnospiraceae bacterium
ACTCGGCCATGATTATCAGACGGTGAGTGGAACGGCAAAAGCAGCAACCTGTACAACGGCCGGAAAGAAAGCAGATCAGAAGTGCAGTCGCTGCCAGAATGTTGTGACAGGAGAAACAATAGCGAAATTAGGTCATAATTATCAGGATGTGAGCGGAACGGCGAAAGCGGCAACCTGTACGGCTGACGGAAAGAAAGCGGACCGGAAATGCAGCCGTTGTCAGAAAGTAGTGACAGGAGAAACAATAGCAAAATTAGGCCACAATTATCAGGATGTGAGCGGAACGGCAATAGCAGCGACCTGTACGAAAGCCGGGAAAAAAGCGGATCAGAAATGCAGCCGTTGTAAAAATGTAATTGAAGGTGCGGCAATAGCGAAACTCGGTCACAACTGGGATAACGGCGTGGTCACAAAAGCGCCGACGACATCTGCGGAGGGTGTAAAGACGTATACCTGCCAGCGGTGTAAAAAGACCCGAACGGAAAGCATTCCCAAATTGGAAAAGACAGCTTCGGAAGTATTCAGCGATGTTCCTGCGAATGCATGGTATGCGGATGCCGTTCAGTTTGTTTACAGTCGCGGAATCATGAGTGGAAAAAGTGCGACTACATTTGATCCGAATAAAGCGATTCACAGGGAAGAATTTGTTCAGACACTTTACAGTATGAGCGGAAAGCCTGCCGTGGCCGCAAATGCTTCGAATCCGTTTTCGGATGTGAAGGGATCCTCCGGTTATCCGAGGGATGCGATTCTTTGGGCATATCAGAAAGGGTATGTTTCCGGAAACAAGAACGGAACGTTCGGTGTCGGAAATAATCTTCAAAGGGAAGCACTGGTTTCGATTCTTTATAAATACGCGTCGGCAAACGGATACAATATGTCCTATGATTCAAAAGCCATAAACGGTTACAGCGATACTTCCAAAGTCAACTCGTGGTCCAAAAACGCATTTTGCTGGGCGGTTTCGAAAGGAATCATTTCCGGAAAAGGCGATAAAGGCGTAACCGATAAGTCCAAAATGAGACTGGATCCTCAGGGCAATGCATCGCGTGCGGAGTGTGCTGCCATGCTGATGAGGCTGCTTGAGATGAAGCAGTAATTGCGATGTGATGATGTGACTGCTTCATATGAAGCGGTAACAGGAATTGAAAACAGCAATGTAAAAGTAAAAGGACTGATTGGTTTTAACACAGAGGTGCGAAAATGAGGCAGAGAAAGAATGAGAAAAACAGCTTAATGCGGACTGCAGCCGGAATAATGTCCGGAGCATTTGCTATCACTATGGCAGTTGTTCTGTCGCTTGGAAATCCGTTTGTTTCCCATGCGGATGAAACGGATACCGCACCGAACCCGGGCCTTCAGGTAAACTCTTATTACGGGTATCAGGAGGATCCGGTGACATGGCCGCAGGAATATGAGTCGGAAGTTTTTCGTTTTCTTTCCATGGTAGACGAGGACTGGAGTGATGTACAGAAATTTGTCTTTATTCATGATTATCTGGTAACCAGATGTGATTACAACTATGAGGGACTGAAAGATGCGGAAAAAATGGAGGGGCAGTACGGGGTGATATGTGATAACCGCGGAGTCTGCTCGGATTATTCGGCGGCATTTAAAGAACTGGCATTTCGCCTTGGACTTCAGACGAAAAGTGTTCACTCGACATATATGAATCATGAATGGGTAGTCGTTAATATAAACGGAGAATGGTACCACGTGGATGCTACGTGGGATGACTCGGCTTATACGGATGGAGATCCGAAGTTTAAGATGTACTGCGACCATCAGTTTCTGATAAAAAGCCAGAGCGGCTTCAGACACGGTGCTACGGACTGGTGGATGTACGATGAGGATAACGGGCGGGAAAGCGCCTACGGCATCTATAATGATACCACTTTTGATAACACCTGTTTTTCCGCTTCGATTTCACCTGTGGTCGTTGTAAAAGACGGTTTTCTGGTTTTACAGAAAAACGGTAAAATTCAGCATTGCGATTCAAACGGATACAATGAGACACTCATTGCAACCGTGCCGGATTCGGACATGTGGGGAACCATTGCAGCAAAGGACGATTATGTTTTTGTAAGCAATGCAGATACGATTTATCAACTGAATCCGTCGAACGGAAACTTAACAAAGATTTATACCTTAAGTGATTCGGAGAAAGCGGAATACGGACGGATATATGGTATTGAAATGGAGGGGACTTCTCTTCGCTATGACATGGCGCAGGGACCGGCCAGATCGAATTACCGGACTTCGGCCAGACTGAATCTGGAAAGCATAATCGGAGCGGAAATAAAAGGATACTCCCTGAATGAAGAAGCACTGACATTTTATAAAGCGGGAACGCAGTATCAGCTGAAACTGTCGGACTGCCATGGCAATGCAGTTTCCGCTGATTCGTGGACTAGTTCCGATCCGGCAGTGGCAACGGTAAGCGGTGGCGGCAATGTGAAAGCGGCCAGTTAGGGAAAAACCGTCATTACGGCTTTGAAGAACGGAAAAAAATATCGATGCGTGGTCGCTTTTGATACCACATGGCAGAACGATTATGATTACGGTGTCTGGGAAGGACGATACAAACATTCGGATTTCATTTACCTCGATCATTATAAGAAGGACGAGCCGGAGGAAAACATCGTCATCCCGGCTTTTGCGTATGTGGGAGGAGAGTATTATAAGACTGCCATCCGCAATGCCCTTTTTACGGTATATTTAAACGGCAGTACGCGACGTGGAACAAATCTGTTTACAAGTAATGAAAGCGTTTTGTCAATCGCTTTGGAAAACGGAGTAATTTTTGAAGAAAACGGATACGGGGCTTTCGGCTCCTGCAAGAATCTGAAAAGTTTTGATTTCGGCGGTGCGGATCTTTCAAATGCTTTATATCCGGATAACATGCTTTTAAACTGCCACAATCTGACATTTGTTAATTTAAGCGGCTGTCGTATTGACAGTAAAAAGGATGTTTTCAATCTGTTAAACCGTTCGAATAACATTACGCATATTATTGCGCCGGCGTATATTCGTGAGGGAATGAGCATCCCCCTTACGACACCTCTTCGCGTGAAAAATGCGGACGGAACTTTCGGCACGGATCGCATTACCGATCTGGCACAGGTACCGGGAGGAACCGAACTGGTCGGATTCGATGATACCACGTGGCAGGAAGATTATGAATATCATTTTTCCACCGTCAGTGGGCGGACCGGAAGGTATCTGTGTTTAGATAAGTATATCGGAACGAATGAAAATGTTTATGTTCCGAACCTGGCCATTGTGGATGGAAAAGAATATCCGGTATGTCTCCGCGGTGCAGAAGTTACGGACGAGGGAATGAAGACGGCTTCGCTGTTTCCTTATTCCTCACCTGTAAAAAACTTTGCGGTCGAGGAGGGGGTTATCGTCGATACGTATTATTCTTACTGGATGTTTCGTCAGAATTCTGCCCTTGAAGAGGTCAGTTTTGAAGGCTGCGATTTATCCAAAACGAAGATGGTGATCGGAATGTTCTGCTACTGCGGAAATCTGAAGAAGGTCAGCTTTAAAAACTGCAGTCTCGGAGCAGTGTCGAATGCATCCTACTTCTTTGACGGGTGTAACCGCATAAAAGAAATTATTACGCCCGATGAACTTGCGGACGGCATTTCCATTAAACTTCCGGTTCCGATGTATGAAAAAAACGAAGACGGAACCACCAAGGATACAGCGTATACATACCTTGAGGATGCGCCGCGCGGCTGCATACTTGTATCCGAGAAAAAGGATAAGCCGGACTGCGTACATAACCTTACACATGTACCGGCGAAAGAGGCAACCTGCACGGAGGACGGAAACAGCGAGTACTGGTATTGTGACAAGTGTGACTGCTATTATTCCGATGAGGAAGCCGAAAACGAAATTGAGAAAGACAGTTATATCATTCCGGCAACTGGTCATGACTATCACGAAGTGGCCGGTTCGGCGAAAGAAGCAACCTGTACGGAAAACGGAAAGAACGCAGATCAAAAATGCAGCCGTTGTAACGATGTCATTGAAGGAACTGTGATTGATAAACTCGGACATGACTGGAATGACGGAGAGGTTACGAAGGAGCCGACCGAGCAGGAAGAGGGTGTAAAAACCTTTACCTGCAAACGTTGCCATATAACACGCACGGAACCGATTCCGAAACAGGAGCATACACATAATTTGATTCATGTTGCAAGGGTTGAGGCAACCTGCACGGAAGCCGGGAACAGCGAATACTGGTACTGCGACAAATGCAAGCATTATTTCGAAGATGCGGATGCAAGGAACGAAATAGAGAAGGACAGTTATATACTGCCGGCCCTCGGCCATGACTATCACGAAGTAGCAGGCTCTTCAAAGGAAGCAACATGTACCGAAGACGGAAAAGAGGCAGATCAAAAATGCAGCCGCTGCAACAATATTATTGACGGGGCGATTATAGAAGCATCGGGCCACGATTATCATGAAGTGGCAGATTCCGCAAAAGAAGCAGCCTGTACGGAAAACGGAAAGCATGCGGACAAAAAATGCAGCCGTTGTAACGATATCATTGAAGGAGCGGTGATTGATAAACTCGGTCACAACTGGAATAACGGGGAAGTAACGAAGGAACCGACGGAGCAGGAGGAAGGTGTGAAAACCTTTACCTGCAATCGCTGCCATGAGACCCGCACCGAAACGATACCGAAAAAGGATCATGTGCATAATATACAGCATGTGGATGCGAAAGATGCCAAATGTGAGGAAGCGGGAAACAAAGAATACTGGTATTGTGAAGGCTGTGGTTTGTATTTTTCCGATGCGACGGCTGAGACGAGTGTATTACCGGAAAGCCTGATTCTGGCTTCGCTCGGACATGACTGGGATGAGGGAGTCATTACGAAGAAGGCGACGGAAGAAGCCGACGGTGTTATGCTTTACACCTGCAAAAGATGCAGCAATACCCGTACCGAATCCATTCCGAAACTGAATCATTCCCTGCTTCATTATACGGAAAAACCGGCAACCTGTTTGGAAAACGGTCATATCGAGTACTGGTATTGCAAAAATTGTGATTCATTTTTCAGCGATAAAGATGCACAAAATAAGATAGAGAAAAATGCAACCGTCACGGAAGCGCTCGGCCATGATTATCATGAAGTGGAAGGAACGGCGAAGAAGGAAACCTGCGGGGAACCCGGCAAGAAAGCGGACCAAAAATGCAGCCGTTGCAAACATGTGCAGGAAGGTGCGCCAATCGAAGCAACCGGAAAACATACATGGGATGAAGGAGTTGTTACAAAAGAGCCGACATTCGAAGAGGAAGGCATTAAGACTTTCACCTGCACGGTATGTCATGCGACCCGTACGGAAAACATCGACAAACTGGAATCAAAAGATAAGGTTACGGATCTTTTTGACGATGTGAAGGAAGGCGCATGGTATGTATCGGCCATTCAGTTTGTCTATGACCGCGGTATTATGACCGGAAAAGGCACAGGCTTTGTTCCCGACGGAAAACTAAAAAGAGAAGAGTTTGTTCAGACGCTGTACAGTTTGAGCGGAAAACCGGATGTGCCGAAAAGTACGGCCAATCCGTTTAAGGATGTAAAAAAAGAGCAGTGGTTTGCAAATGCGATTCTCTGGGCGAACAGTAACGGCTATGTTGCCGGAAATAAGGACGGCACTTTCGGTGTCGGAAACAATATCCAGAGAGAAGCCATGGTATCGATACTTTATAAATATGCGGCGGCGAACGGATATGATATGAGTTATGACGCGGGTGCCATTACCGGCTATGCGGATACAAAGAAGGTCAGCGGATGGGCAAAGAATGCATTTTGCTGGGCGGTTTCAAAAGGAATCATTTCCGGCAAAGGCGCAAAGGGTGAAACCGATAAGTCGAAGATAAAATTGGATCCGGCAGGCAATGCATCGCGTGCGGAGTGTGCTGCCATGCTGATGAGGCTGCTGGAAATGAAGCAGTAAGTGGGGCAGCAGAGGGACTGCAAACTGTTTTGATTTTGAACGATTAAAAGAGAATCCGAATCGGCAGGGACTTTATCATACGTGCCGGAATATGTTAAGATGGTCAAGGGATTTTTGTTGTTGAGCATTTAAGGAAGGGAAAAGTTATAACGATGAAGAAAAAACTGGTTATTTTACTCGCGATGGTTTTAGTGGCAACCAACTGTCTGTATGTATCGGCGGCACCGTTATCGGATGTGAAAGACGGAACTTCCGAAATAACATCGGAGGGTTTCTACGACAACTCCGAAAACGATTCGCAGGAGAATTCCGAAGAACCGTCCGAAGAGGAAACAGAAGATCATTCGGAAAAGAAAGATTCCGGGGAAGACGAATCGGAACAAACATCCGAAGAAGAGACCTCCGAAAAGAAGGAATCGAAGGAAGACAATTCCGAAGAAACTTCCGAAAAAACTTCGGAGGATACATCCGAAGAAAATTCCGAGGATACATCGGAAAAATCGTCCGAGAATACATCCGAAATTACATCCGAAGAACTTCTTCCGGATGAAATTGACGAAACGGAAGACGGAGAACTGACGGATTCCTACAACGGATTCGAATATACGGTAAGCGGTTCGACGGTTACGATTACAAAGTATACCGGAACAGCAACGAGCGTGCAGATTCCGGATAAGATTGCCGGCAAAACGGTAACGATAATCGGAAAAGAAGCATTTAGTGCAAACATGACAATGACATCGCTTTCCATTCCTTCAACCGTTACAACGATTGGGCAGGGAGCATTCAATAACTGCCAGAAAATGACATCCCTGACATTAAGCGAAGGACTGCAAAGTATCGGAATTCAGGCATTCAAGGGATGCATAGCCTTAAAAACACTTGTCATTCCGTCAACCGTAAGTTCGGTCGGCAGTTCGGCTTTTGAACGCTGTGATTCCCTGACCTCGGTCACGATTAAAGGGACCTATGTCGGTGCTTTTATGTTTTATGACTGCAAATCACTGACATCAATCCGGATTCCTTCACAGGTAATCTTTATCGGAAACGGTGCGTGTAAAGGGTGCAGTTCGCTGACGAGTGCAACAATCGAAGCGAATGCGGCAATCGGGAACAATGTTTTTGACGGCTGTGAAGCTCTTACGACGGTTACTTTATCAAATTTATCCAAAATCGGTTATGCGATGTTTGCCAGAACCGGTATTTCATCCGTTACCATTCCGGCTTCGGTTAAGGAAATTGACAAGCAGGCATTTGCGGAATGCAAGAAACTTACATCCGTTACCATGAATGAGGGAGTGACCTCAATCCAGACAAAGGCTTTTTATAACTGTACCGGTCTTAAGGAGATTACCCTTCCTTCCACGCTGTCTGTTGCCAGTAACGAAGTTTTTCGCGGCTGTTCTTCCCTTT
Source organism: uncultured Lachnospiraceae bacterium (assembly GCA_900313265.1). Classification (GTDB taxonomy): domain Bacteria; phylum Bacillota; class Clostridia; order Lachnospirales; family Lachnospiraceae; genus UBA3766. The sequence goes on from OMRN01000117.1 coordinate 7,396, forward strand.
CCAAAGTGAATTTAAAAGGCGGTATCGTCGGTTCGTATATGTTCCAGGATTGTACATCCTTAACGGAAATTACCATTCCGGCTAAAGTATACTGGATCGGGGATTATGCTTTTAAAGGCTGCACAAAACTGAAAAAAGCGGTCATTCAAAGTTCCGGAACGATAGCGACCTACGTATTCGAAGGATGTACGAATTTAACCGAAATCAATCTTCAAAACGCAACGGTAGAATCCATTCAGGAAGGTGCGTTCAAAAATACGGGAGTTACGGAAATCGTGATTCCGAAGACGGTAAAGGTATTCGGAGGCAGTGTGTTCTACGGATGCAAATCCTTAAAAGCCGTGGATGTGCAGGGCAGTACAATCGGAGTATCCATGTTTGAGGGATGCACGTCACTGACCAATGTTGTATTCCCGGAAACGGTTACCACATTCGGAAACAGGGCATTTTACGGCTGTTCGAATTTAAAAACCGCACAGTTTCTGGGCAATGCGCCTTCTTCCTTCGGAAGTGACGTTTTTGGCGCTGTGAAGTCCGGTTTTGAGATTCAGTTCTTTGACGGAAAGAGCGGATGGACCACACCGACATGGAACGGTTACAATACGAAAAAAATATCAAAAATGTCCGGCGACGTGACCACGATTTTTAAGGATGTTCACACCGGCCAGTGGTATGTAAGCGGCATTCAGTATGTTTACGATAAAGGCCTTATGGTCGGCAAATCCGCAACCGAGTTTGGAATTAATTCCAATGTCCAGCGTGAGCAGGTTGTTGTAACGCTGTATGCGGCAGCGGGGAAACCGGCGGTTTCCGGCAGCAGTAAATTCCCGGATGTGAAGCAGGGAGTTTATTACGAAAAGGCCGTTATCTGGGCAACAAACAACAAAATAACCAGCGGTCTCGGAGACGGTTCCTTCGGAGTCGGCAATTCCATCAGCAGGGAGTCCCTTGCAATGATGCTTTACGGTTATGCGAAAATGAAAAATATCAAGACGAATGTAACGGCCGGTGCATCCAACGGATATGCCGATACGAAAGATATCAGTTCGTATGCAAAGACGGCGATGGACTGGGCGGTAACGCAGGGGATTTTATCCGGCAAGGGCAGCGGAAGCAAGGCGCAGATGCGATTAGATCCCAAGGGCAAGGCAACCAGAGCCGAGTTCGCCACAATGATTATGAAACTGTTGAAATGATAATCATAAAGACCTTTTCACAGATGGTGAAGAGGTCTTATTTTTATGGAAAAATTCCGGCCTGTTTTGTATGGAAACGGGGAGAATTTTGATTGACGGATACAGGTTTATTATTCTAAAATATAAGTGTATTTTTGTTGTTCTCCGACCCGGTTTCGGACGGGCAAAAAACAATCATTTTTTAATATAAAAGGGGAGGTTAAAGGTATGAAACGAGTGGGAAAGAGAGCGCTTTCGTTTACGCTTGCCGTTCTGTTAATCGTGTCCATGCTTCCGACGATTGCGTTTGCAAAGACGGGAGATACGCCGATTGTTGCTTTTACGGCAGCAGACAGGGAGTTTATCGAAGGTGACAGGGAATGTGTTGACCCGGAACATGAAATCTGGGAGTACAACCTGGAGTTTACGGATTACACCGTTACAACCAATGACGGGGAATCGTATACCGGTCCGATGTGGGATGTTTTCGGATGGCTGAATAATAAATATCCGGGCATGGAATTTGACGGAAATATTGACTGGGATAAGACCGAGTCTCCGTCACAGGGTACGGTCGGTGATCAGTTTAGAATTGTCTATAATTTAGACGGTTTTGAGGCGGAATGGACGTTAAAAATCGTCGGAAATCCCATTGACAATATTACCGCCAGAAACATTACCCGCATGGAAGGTGACACCTTTACGGCGGATGGCTATCAGGATGCATGGGGAGGCTGGCACGAGCAACAGTGGCAGAAATATGATTTTGCCCCTGTATTCAAAGTGGAATTATTAAACGGTGAAGTTTATGAAAGCGAGGAAGGAAATCCGCAGTCAGCGGTTAACTGGATTAAAGATCAAACCGGATTAACCCTTAATTTATACTGGAACGATGATTACTCCCAGGATCCGCCGACAGGCATCCCTGCCGGGGAATACGGGGAATATATCTGTGAATTCAAATTCGGTCCTTTCGAGGACAGATACCTGGGGTATGTTGTGGAGAATCCCGTTGCAAGCGTGGAAGCCAGGGATGTTACGCGTATGGAAGGCGATACGTTTGAAATGGAAGGTTATGATGACGCGGAAGG
>OMRN01000370.1 GCA_900313265.1 uncultured Lachnospiraceae bacterium
GCTTGCCGCGGCAGGACTTTTATATGCTTCGCTCTCGGTTACAAGCGGCGGATTGTGGTTCTGCCTGGGTGCTTTTGCACTGCTTGGCTATCTGGTATTATCCTTTCTTCCGTGGCTTTCCTTAACGGTGCGAAGATTAAGAGATGCCGGAAAGAGCGGCTGGTGGACGCTGTTAGTTCTGGTTGTCGGTGTCGGTGCCATAATCCTGATGATTCTGTGTACAGCGGGAAGTACGATTTATAACGCAGGTACGGGAGTCGGCTTCGACCCGGTAAACAATATGCAGGAATGTGTATACGGGCCGCCGGAGATTTTTGATCCCTCGCAGAATGAAATTGAGGATGTGTACGGACCGCCGTTTACCGATCCGGAGCCTTATTCGGATGATGAACTGAACGACGAACCGATTGTCGACCCCGATGAATTAAACGATGAGCCGATCGTCGATCCGGATGAACAGAATCCGATTAACAATAACGGAAAGAACGGCAAAAACGGAAAAGACGGGGATTTTGATCCGGAGGATAATATTGAACCGGTGATATACGGACCGCCGGAAATGTTTGATCCTTCCCAAAATGAGTTAAATGAGGTTTACGGACCTCCCGAGATGTTCGAATAAAACGAAATCGGTATTAAACCATCGGTTGATGGATACAAAATAAAGATATGCTATAATGAATTTGTGCCCTAAAGGGCATGGCAATACGAAAGGAGAAGTTTTTATCATGAGTTTAAAGGTTGAAAAGCTGGATGGTGGCATGGCCAAGATTACCGTTGAGGTTTCTGCCGAGGAGTTTGTAAAGGCAATTGAGACTGCCTATAACAAAAACAAGAAAAAAATCAGTATCCCCGGTTTCCGTGCCGGAAAGGTTCCCCGCCAGATGATTGAAAAGATGTACGGGAAAAGCGTTTTCTATGAAGATGCCGCAAATGAACTGATTCCGGATGCTTACGAGAAAGCTTTTAAAGAGTGCGAAGAAGAAATCACTTCCACGCCGCAGATTGAAGTTGTTCAGGCAGAAGAAGGAAAGCCGTTTATTTTTACCGCGGAAGTTGCATTAAAGCCCGAAGTAAAACTCGGCAAATACAAAGGCGTTGAAATCGAGAAGATTGAAGCGGAAGTAACCGAAGAAGAAGTGGATGCGGAAATCGAGAAAGAGCGCAAGAACAGTGCAAGAACCATTACCGTGGAAGACAGACCGGTAAAAGACGGCGATACGGTTACCATCGATTTCGAAGGTTTTGTGGATGATGTTGCTTTCGAAGGCGGAAAGGGTGAGGATTTCCCTCTTACCATCGGTTCCCATTCCTTCATCGACGATTTCGAAGAGCAGTTAATCGGAAAGGCAATCGACGAGGATGCGGTTGTCAACGTTACCTTCCCGGAGACCTATCATGAGGAAAGTTTAAAAGGAAAGCCGGCGAAATTTAATGTAAAAATCAAAGGCATTAAGGAAACCGAACTTCCCGAGCTGGATGATGAATTTGCTTCCGAAGTAAGTGAATACGATACTTTTGAAGAATATAAGAAACATGTCGAAGAACACTTAAAAGAGCAGAAGGAAAAAGAAGTTCAGACAAAGAAGGAAGATGCGGTAATTGCAGCGATTATTGAGGATGCCGAAATGGATATTCCCGCTGCCATGCTGGAAACCGAGCAGAAGAGCATGATCCGCGATTTTTCACAGAGACTTGCCATGCAGGGCATGAATATCGAACAGTACTATATGTACACCGGCATGAATGAAGAAAAGATGATGGAAGAAGTAAAGGAAAATGCCGAGCGCAGAATCAAGACCCGTCTGGTTTGCGAAGCCATCGTTGATGCGGAAAAGATTGAAGTTTCCGAAGAAGAAGTCGATGCCGAACTTAAGAAGATGGGCGACCAGTACGGTATTGAAGTAGAGAAGATTAAAAACGAACTGATGGATGAAGAGCGTATCGAAGAATTAAAGAAAGACCTTGCCATCCAGAAAGCCATCACTTTTGTAACCGAGAATGCGGTGGAGAAGTAAGATAAAAAAAGAACAGGAGATTAAACATGAGCTTAATTCCTTACGTCATTGAACAGACCAGTCACGGCGAGAGATCCTATGATATTTACTCCCGTCTGTTAAAGGACCGTATCGTTTTCCTCGGAGAAGAGGTAAACGATGTTACGGCAAGCATTATTGTTGCCGAACTGCTTTTCTTAGAGGCGGAAGACCCCGAGAAGGATATTCAGTTTTATATTAACAGCCCCGGCGGATCCGTGAGTGCGGGCATGGCAATTTATGATACCATGCAGTACATCAAATGCGATGTATCCACCATCTGTATCGGAATGGCCGCTTCCATGGGCGCCTTCCTTTTGGCAGGCGGTACCAAGGGTAAGAGAATGGCTCTTCCCAATGCCGAGATTATGATTCACCAGCCACTCGGCGGAACCCAGGGTCAGGCTACCGAAATTGAAATCGCTGCAAAGCATATTCTTAAGACCAAAGAGAAATTAAACCGTATTCTTGCCGAGAATACCGGAAAACCGCTTGAAGTCGTTACGGCCGATACCGATCGTGACAACTGGAAGACGGCGGAAGAAGCACTTGAATACGGACTGATTGACAGCGTTATCACCAACCGCAAAGCGGATTAAAAGGAAACGGTGAAATGGGAAAAAAGAGTAACGAAAAAATCAGGTGTTCTTTCTGCGGAAAGACACAGGACCAGGTTGAAAAAATGATTGCCGGCCCCGACGGACTCTTTATCTGCAACGACTGTGTGGATATGTGTTCCATGATTGTGGGTGAAGACAAGTACTACCATGAAAAAGAATTCATGGAAGAGGATATGGAGATTAACCTCCTAAAGCCGGCGGAAATCAAGGAATTTCTGGATGATTATGTGGTAGGGCAGGATGA
>OMRN01000115.1 GCA_900313265.1 uncultured Lachnospiraceae bacterium
CATGAAACGATACATGGTCGGAGGCGCGCAGAACGTGGTGAGCTTGTATTTTTCAATCATCGCAAGCAGATTGTTTGCATGGAATTTGTCCATGTCATACGCAAAAATCGTAGCGCCGCAAATCCACTGCCCGTAAATTTTTCCCCAGCCGAACTTTGCCCAGCCGGAGTCGGAAACACTCATATGAAGCTTGTTTTCCTGCACCTGCTGCCAGTATTTCGCGGTTACGATATGGCCAAGCGGGTGATTGTAGTTATGGCAGACCATCTTCGGCATTCCGGTCGTTCCGGAAGTGAAGTAAATCTGCATGATATCGGTATTGGTGGTTGCCTCTTTTCCGACAGGTCGTTTGAACGTTTCCGGGTATTTGACAAATTCCTCGTCAAAATTCAGCCACCCTTCCTTATTCTCATTCGTTACATAAATTTCCTGAATACAGGGGGCCTCGGGACGTGCCAGTTCCATCTGCTCGCAAACATAAGGATCGTTTACGCAGATAAATGCCTTAATATCCGCAGCGTTTGCCCGGTATGCAATATCCTTTTTGGTAAGCTGCAGTGTTCCCGGAATAATGATAACACCGAGTTTCATAAGGCCCACTGCCGCAATCCAGTATTCCCAGCGGCGTCTTAAAATTAACATTACCACGTCGCCTTTTTTGAATCCCTTGGACTGAAACATATTGGCTACCTGATTGGACATTCTGGAGATATCCGTAAAGGTAAATGTTTTTTCGTTTCCGTGATCGTCGCACCAGACCAAAGCTCTCTTTTCCGGTTCCGCCTCGGCCCATGCGTCCACGATATCGTATCCGAAGTTGAATCCGTTCGGAATGTTAACTTTATAATTTTTCTTAAAATCCTCGTAAGAATCGAATTCGATTCTCGGTAAAAACTTCTCTAACATTTTATCTCCTTGTTACAATTCGCGATAAATTCCTATTTTACAAAAGTCGCTTTTCGCACATGCAAAAACAGGCATTTATCCGCGAATGCCGCAGAAACGGTAAAAACTGCCGTATTACTCTGCAATCATGGTAAGAAATATCGCCGGCTCGTCGCCGCCGCATCTCTGTCCGTGCGGGTAGGTCGGATTAAAATAAATACTGTCGCCTGCATGAAGCACCAGTTCCTGATCCCCGTGTGTGACAATGACCGTTCCCTTTAACACGAGGTTAAATTCCTCTCCTCTGTGTGAAACCAGATCCGCCGGTTTATCGGACGGATCGAGCGTTACAATGAAGGGTTGCATGATTTCATTGTTATAATGGAATGCCAGATCCTGAAAATGATAGCCGGGATAACGGTCTGCGATTTTTCCCTCGCCTTTTCTGACAACCTGATAGGTCCTCAGTTTGGCGCTGACGCCCGTTAAAATCTCGGAAAAGTCCACCTTATACATTTTGGAAAGCTGGTAAAGCACATTAATCGGAATCCCTTTTCCGTCCGTTTCGTACTGTCTGTACTCTTCGACGGGAACGCCCAGTCGCTTTGCCACATCCTCTTCGGTATAATCGGAGATTTCGCGCAGTTCTTTGATTCGCATCGCAATTTCTTTTACTTCATCCATAACGAATCTCCTTTTCGCTTATTTCTGAATAATTATGCCTGCTGTCCGATTTCAAGAGCCTTCTGGTTTAACTCAAGCATGGCTGCTTTCTTCGGGGGAATTACCTTCTGGATTGCTCCGTCAAGTGCTTCTTTGCTGCAGAAGCCGAGCTCCTTGAACATTTTTCCGACTAAAATAATGATGGCACAGGAATGCATGTTATTCTCGTCTGCAATCTTCGTGGCATCCACATAGTATACGTTCACATCGGTACGCTCAACTTTGATATCGATCATGGAACTGTCGACAAGAATGGTGCCGCCCGGAACAACTTTGTCCACAAACTTCTCCAAAGAAGGACGGTTCATGGCGATAAGCACATCCGGAGTTGTTACAAGCGGGGAACCGATGGATTCATCGGATAATACAACGGAGCAGTTACAGGTACCGCCACGCATTTCGGGACCGTAGGAAGGAAGCCAGGAAAGTTCCTTGCCGTCCAAAAGTCCTGAATAAGCAATTGTCTTGCCGGCAAAAAGGATACCCTGTCCGCCGAAACCTGCCAGTAAAATATTAAGTGTGTTAGCCATTACTGCTCTCCTCCTTCCGCGGTTACATCCTTATAAACGCCGAGCGGATAATAAGGAAGCATGTTGTCACGAAGCCAGTTTACCGCTTCCGCAGGGGATAATCCCCAGTTGGTCGGGCAGGTGGATACAACTTCGATAATGGAATATCCGCGCTTGTTAATCTGATTTTCAAAGCCCTTCTTAATGGCTTTCTTTGCTTCTCTGACATGTGCCACATTATCAACGGTAACACGCTGTGCCAGTGCGGTTCCGGAAAGTGTGGAAAGAAGTTCGCACACACGAATCGGATAGCCGGCAACCTTTACGTCACGTCCGTACGGGGATGTCTGGGTTACCTGTCCCGGAAGGGATGTCGGAGCCATCTGTCCGCCGGTCATACCGTAAATGGCGTTGTTGATGAAGATTACGGTGATATTCTCACCTCTGGTTGCGGCATGAACGGTCTCCGCCATACCGATTGCGGCAAGGTCACCGTCGCCCTGATAGGTAAAAATCACATTGTCGGGCAATGCTCTTTTCAGACCGGTTGCTACAGCGGGCGCACGTCCGTGTGCTGCCTGCACCATGTCACAGTTAAAATAGTTATATGCGAATACGGAGCAGCCTACGGATGCAACACCGACGGTGTTTCCTTCCACTCCGAGTTCATCGATTACTTCAGCTACCAGACGATGTACGATACCGTGCGTACATCCGGGGCAATAATGAAAAGGCACATCGGACAATGCCTTGGGTTTTTCAAATACGACTGCCATTATTTATTTCTCCTTTCATGCACCGGAAGGTGCAATTCCTTCTAAAATCAAATCCGCGATTACTTACCCGGATTATACCTTCTGTCTTAAACGGTCCTTATTTGGAAGCCAGGGCACGAATCTGCTCAAGTACTTCCGCAGGGGTGGGAATGACACCACCGGTACGGCCGAAGAAGGAAACGGGCTTTCTTCCGTTTACTACAAGACGTACATCATCTACCATCTGACCCATGTTCATCTCTACGCAGAGGAACTCTTTGGTATGGTCCACATTTTTGTTAATGGTCTTGTCAGGGAACGGCCAAAGGGTAATCGGGCGAATCAGACCTGCCTTGATGCCCTCAGCTCTTGCCTGCATTACCGCGGAACGGGAAACACGGGAAGATGCACCGAATGCCACTACCACGATGTCGGCATCTTCGGTCATAAACTCTTCTGCTCTCTGTTCCTCTTCCTTAATTTTCTCATAACGCTCGTAACGCTCTTTGATTAAGTTCTCCAGTTCTTCGGGCTGGATGTATAAGGAATTGATGATATTTTTCTTTCTCTGGCCTTTATGTCCGTTGGTTGCCCAGGGCTTGTCTGCCACAGGTTCATCCTTCTTCCGGGGGAACTCAACGGGCTCCATCATCTGACCTAACATACCGTCGGAAAGAATCATTGCGGGAACTCTGTATTTCTCACCTACTTCATATGCCAAAGATACGAAGTCTACCATTTCCTGAATGGTGGAAGGAGCAAGTACGAATAACTGGAAATCGCCATGGCCAAGGGCCTTGGTTGCCTGCCAGTAATCAGACTGGGAAGGCTGGATTCCGCCAAGTCCCGGGCCGCCACGCTGTACATTGATAATAAGTGCGGGAAGATCGGAACCGCCGATATAAGATACGCCCTCGGACTTTAAGCTGATTCCGGGGGAAGAAGATGATGTCATTGCACGTACACCGGCACTGGTTGCTCCAAGTACCATATTTACTGCTGCAATTTCGGATTCTGCCTGAAGGAAAACGCCGCCTTCCTTCGGTAAACGCTTGGACATATATGCCGCAACTTCCGTCTGCGGAGTAATCGGATAACCGAAGTAATGCTTGCAGCCGCACTGGATTGCAGCTTCCGCTAATGCTTCGTTTCCTTTCATTAAAACTTTTTCTGCCATTTTTGTTCTCCTTTTTTATTAATTCCTATCTTTCAACGGTAATAGCCACATCCGGGCACATAATTGCGCAGGAAGCGCAGCCGACACAGCTTTCCATATCGGTCATGGTAGCGGGATGATATCCCTTTGCGTTAATGTGATCTTTTGCAAGCTCGAGCAAATTCTTCGGGCAGGCATTGACGCACATTCCGCAGCCCTTGCAGATGCTTTCGTCAATTGTAACTTTAGCCATAACATTTCCTCTCTTTCCTTAACCTTATATCATTATGATGATTGATAACCGTTTCATTCGGGATTCGCCGCACAAATCCCTGCCGCACCTTCTCTATTCCCAGGGGGCCTTCACATATATTTCCACCGGATACCAGGTAACGTCCTGTTCTTCCATTTCCTTCTTTACATCCTCATCGGATAAAAGGAACGCGGGAATGGTAACTGCCTTTAACGGAAGATTCAGTATTTCCGCCGTTTCCTTCGCATACGGTAACGCTTTTTTCACTACTTCCCATGTGGTTTCCGCTTTCAGATGCGAATTGGCGATTACGGCCGATGCCCTGCATCTGGAGGCCGCTTCGATTTCTCTTAATACTTCCGCCGTATCCTCAGGGGTCATGGTAAGATTGCGGTAGTGATTGATTAAATAAATCATCTCGTAATCCACATTTGCAAGCTGTTCATGGAATCTTCCGAGAACCACCGAGCCCGCATCATCACCTCCGACATCCATGACAACATCCGCATCGGTTTCAAAAACCAGATTCATCTCGGCGGGAAGTCCGGGGGTTTCCACATTGGAGTTTGCAAACATCGGTGCAATCACTCTTATTCCTTTTTCTTCGAGCATGTCTTTATATGCAGACGAAAGAAAGTACGGATTCACCAAATCCAGATCCATCAGAATCACTTTTCGCCCCTGTTCTGATAAGTCCAATGCCAGATTAATGGCATAATTGGATTTGCCGCATCCGTAGTGTCCGCAAATAATATAAAATTTACGTTCCATCGTTTTAAGTCTTTCCGGTTGTGATTAAAGCATTCTGCGAATATCCGTAAAATTACGGTAATTTACATTCGAAATTTTAATTCCGGTTGCGGAAGAGCTTGCATGAATGACTTTTCCGTTTCCGAGATACAATGCCACGTGGCCGGGATATACGATTACATCGCCGGGCTGTGCTTCGGAATACGATACCGAACGTCCCTGTGTGGACTGATAAGTGGATCCCGGTGATATATTAACTCCGAAATGTGCATATACAAGTGAAGTGAATCCGGAGCAGTCCGTTCCGGTAATTAACGACCTTCCGGCATGAACATAGGGATTGCCGAGGAACTGAATGGCATACATGCATACTTCTTTTCCTCTCTCGGAACCCGGTGCGGAAGTGATGACACCGATATCAATCTGATACTGCGGTCCGTGGAACTTCGCATTCGGGCCGGCCGAAACGATGGTACCGGTCATGATTGCCGTGCCTCCCGTTCCGCCACTGCCACCGCTGCTTGCGGGTGTCTGCGCGGTTGTCGTTTTCTTGCTCTGGGCATTCAGTTCGGCTTTCTTTGCCTCAATCTGTTTAACCTGTGCGTTCTGCTGACGGATTTTCTCCGCATAGGCATTTGCCTGCTGTTTTGCTGCCGCAATCTGGGACTCGTAATCCGCCGAAATGGCACGCAGATTGGAAACCTTTCCGTCAAGTTCGGCCTTCTGTGAAAGCAGGTCCTGCTCTTCTTCCTCGAGTTCCTGTTCCTGTTCCTCGAGTTCTTCTTTTAATGCCTGCACCTGTTTCTTGGTTTCCTGATATTCGTTTAAAAGGTTCTGGTCATACTGGTAAACCTTCTCGATATATTCCGCATTGGAAAGGAACTCACTGAGGGAAGAAGACAGAATAAGCAGTGTTACGTAGTTGGTATCTCCCTGCTCATACATGCATTTGATACGGGTTTTGGTCGCATCATACTGCTCGTTTTCCCGCTCGATTGCCGCTTCGAGTTCCACGCGGGCATCTTCGATGGCCGCTTTGGTCGTGGCAATGTCTCCCTCCAGAATATTAATATTTCCCATCAGACCGGCAATCTGCTCATTCAGGGCGGAAATCTGTCCGTTTACCGCATTCTGCTGGTTCTGGAGACTTCCCACCTGGGAATTGATATTGTCGAGCTGCTGCTGGTTCTGGGCAATCTCCTCTTTGATGGCCTTTTCTTTCTGTTCCTGCTCCTTCTTCTGCTGCTCGATTGTCGCATCATCCGTTGGCTCGGCCAGTACGGACATGGGCGTTGCAAAAGTAAGAGCCAGTGCGGAAAGAACCGACACTGCTGCCCCGACGGTTCGTTTTCTTATATTCATTTTTCGATTAATATGCTTTTTTTTCATCATTTTCAACCTGTATATATTCTGTATCCGTTCGCGCTTATCGCAAACGGTTTTTCCCGTTTTCATGCCTTTAAGAGGGACTTCTCCCCCATAATCCGTAACATTATAGCATAATATGCCCGCTATTACAACCAGAAACCTTCTTCCGGCTTTTCAAGCATATCCAGCCATACTCTCGCGCATGCATCCGAAGGCATCCGAAGATCCCCTCTGGGCGAAAGGGCAACACTTCCGACCTTTACGCTGTCCGGCAGACACGAACGTTTAAACTGCTGCGAGAAAAATCTCCGATAGAATGTTTTTAACCATTTCATGATGGTTTTCTCGTCATACCGCACGCCGTCTCCCGTCGTTTCGGCATCTTCATTCGCGAAGGTCTGAATGGCAATCCGGTAAACCTTGTCCGGAGCATATCCGCATCTTAACATGTAGTATAAGAAAAAGTCGTGCAGTTCGTAAGGTCCTACCACATCTTCGGTAATCTGGGCAATTTCTCCGTCTTTCGGCGGCAGAAGTTCGGGACTCACGGGAGTATTCAGAACATCTTCGAGCACCGCACGAAGTTTTGCGTTTGACGTATCTTCACTGTAGAAACGTACCAGATGACGTACCAGCGTTTTCGGGACACCGGCATTTACACCATACATGGACATATGGTCTCCGTTATATGTAGCCCAGCCCAGTGCCAGTTCGGACATATCCCCGGTTCCGATTACAATGGCATTTTCCTTGTTTGCCACATCCATCAGAATCTGCGTGCGCTCTCTGGCCTGGCAGTTCTCATAGGTCACATCGTGAACTTCCGGATCCTGCCCGATATCTTCAAAATGGATTTCCACCGCTTTTTTAATGCTTATTTCCTTAAGCGTTGCACCGACACAGGCCGCCATCTCGCAGGCATTCTGATAGGTTCTTCCGGTTGTTCCGAATCCCGGCATGGTAATCGTAATCATTCCGGCGGGATCCAGATTTAATTCTTCAAACGCTTTTACACATACCAAAAGGGCAAGTGTGGAATCCAGCCCTCCCGAAAGACCGAGAACAATCTTCTTTGCCCCGATATGACGAAGGCGTTTCTTTAATCCTTCCGACTGGATGGCAAGAATGCGTTCGCAGCGTTCTTTCTTTAATCTTTCATCCGAAGGAACAAACGGCTGGCGGTAGAATTTTCTCGAAAGCGACGTAACCCTTTGTTTTAAGTCAAACGGAAGAATCAGATAATCCGCATCCGCTTTCAGTTCGAACGTATTCACCCTTCTTCTTTCCATGCGGATTCTTTCGATATCCACATCCGCACAGACAATTTCGTTTCCGAATACTTTTCCCTCGGCCAGAATGCTTCCGTATTCCGCAATCATATTCTGGGAGCCGAATACCAGATCCTGACTGGATTCTCCCTCCCCGGCCGTCGAATAAACATAGCCGCATACCAGTCTGCCGGAAAGCGATTTAATCAGCATTTCCCG
>OMRN01000476.1 GCA_900313265.1 uncultured Lachnospiraceae bacterium
AAATCGTAGAAATCCACCGAAAAAAGTGCCCCTTCCTTTGAAAGCGCTTCAAGTTCCTCTAAATATTCCTCCAGATATTCACTTTGATCCGGGTCGGTATTTTTCACGCCGTCTTCTCCGGAAAGAATATCCGATACATAAACCGGCTCCGTAACGATGATTAAATCAATCTGTTTATCGGTTAAGTCTTCTTTTGCCTTTTCCAGGCTTACGTAATCCTCTTTCTTAAAAGAGTAATCATACTCATCATCCGGATTCATCAAAAGCTCATAAACTTCTTCGGCGGATTTCTTATTTCCGATAAAGGCAACCCGGTATTCTTTCGATGCGGTTTCCTTTGCGACACCCTGCATGACGAAAAGAGAAATAATCATCATGACAGGATACAGAAAAACAGGGACCAGAATCATTACGATAATTGTCTTCTTATCCCGAAGAAGATCCAGCATTTCTTTTTTATAAAGCGTGAAGGTCTGTTTAAATCTCACTTTGCACCTCCTCCGCCGCATTCATGATTGCCTTAAAAGCATCCCGTAAATTATCTGTTTCTGTTTTCTCCATCAGTTCCGCCGGAGTTCCGAATGCGATTTTTTCCCCGTTATTCATCATCAGAATACGGTCGCACAGATACTGTGCCTCCTCCATGTAATGTGTGGAGTACAGTACGGTTTTTCCGTTCTTTTTCTCTTCTTTCATAAAGCGGATAATGGTTTCGGACGAAAGAATATCAAGACCGAGCGTCGGCTCGTCAAAAATATAAATGCCGGGGTCATGAATCAGACACCTGGAAATGCTGGCACGCTGTCTTTGACCGGTGGAGAGTTTCTCAATTCTCTGATTGCAGAAATCTTCCATCTCAAGAAGTTTAAATACACGTTCAGCCCTTCTTTCACACTCCTCTTTCGGAATATCGTAAAGTTCCCCGAAGAGCATAAACATTTCTCTTGCAGACAGTCTGCCGTATAAAGATGTATTGTTGGAAAGATATCCGATGCTTTTCTTTTTTAAAACTTCATCGGTAATAATCCTGCCTTCGCCGTCAAGAATACGTACCTCTCCTTCAAGCGGTGCCATCAGATTTCCGAGCATTCGCAAAAGGGTGGTTTTTCCTGCTCCGTTCGGGCCTAAGATACCTAAGATTTCACCCTCAGCGGCGCAAAAAGACATATCCTTTACCGCAAGAAAGGATTCCTTCGTACGCTGGGAGTGCAGAAATGATTTTTTCCCGGTAACGCGGTTTTTCACGGGGCGCACGAATTCTTTTTTCAAATGACAGGCTTCAATCGTCATCAGTCACCTTCATAGAAGAACGAAAGCATGGTTATGTCGTCGAACTGTTCCGCCTCTCCGACAAAATCATCGATTGCGGTACGCATACCCTCAATCACATCCTTCGGAGTTTTAGCACCGGCCGTATTCAGGTTTTCAAGCATACGATCCGTTCCGAAAAGTTCATTGTTCATATCGGTTGCTTCGGCGACACCGTCGGTATATACAAAAATCTTATCGCCGGGATTTAAGTGAAACTCATGCTGCCTAAACGGTACCCCTTCCATTACACCGAGTGCCATGGAGTGATGGTAAATCTCAAGTTCATACTGACCGTCTTTTCTGCAAATGCCGGGATGTTCATGTCCGGCATTAGCTGCAATTCCGTCACCGGTACGAAGGTCGATAATTGCCATCCAGACCGTAACGAAAAAGTCATTTTCATTCCGTTCGCAGAGTTTCATATTTACATCTTCGAAGATTTCGGATAAATCTCCTCCCATCATCGATCTGGTTTCCAAAAGCGTCATGGAAATCATCATAAATAGGGACGCCGGAATACCTTTCCCGGATACATCCGCAATAACCAGCGCCAGATGATTTTCATCGATAAAGAAGAAATCATAGAAATCACCACCGACTTCCTTAGCGGGATCCATGGAGGCACAAAGCATAAATTCTTTCCGGTCCGGAAATTCATTTGGAAGCATGTCTGCCTGGATTTTCGTGGCCAGATTCAGTTCCGCTATGATTCGCTCACTCTTGGCCGTTACATTTTTCACTTCTTCGATATATTCATCGAGTTCAACCGCCATACCGCCGAAGGACTGCGCCAGATCCTGAATTTCGTTGTTTGAATCGATTTTACCGAGGCTTTCCACAACTTTCTTGGAATCTTTCTCTTCCTTATAGTCGTCTACCGCCTGATTGGTTCTCTTAACCGGAATCAGAACATTGTTCCGGATACGCGTTATCGACAGTGCCGCAAGAATAATAAACATAATAATGTTAACGATAATCTGAATTCCGGACTGTTCCGAACCGCTTACTATCAGGTCCTTGAAATCATTCGTTACGCCGATAATCATAATCATTTTTCCGTCCTGGACAACCGGAAGGAACAAATGAACCGCGGTAGCTTCATGTTTTGAAATAGTGGCATCCAGTTTAAATTCATACACCATGGTTTCAAGCAGATTGTCCAAAGAAGGATAATCGCCCACATTATAAGGACGGGAATCGCCGAGTTCATATATATCTCCGCCTGCGGAGGTATGTGTCTCATCATCTTTTAATCCTGTTATCAGATAACGGAATTCTCCGTCGATAATCACAAAACTGTATAAATATTTCGGTTTGAAACTGTCTTTAAGCTTGTTAAATTCATTACACAGACTTGCGTACACAACTTCGGCATACAGCTTTTTGATGCTTTCATCCTGTTTTTCAAGTACATCGGGATTCGTTTCCTTAATATTGGCAAGTCCCGGCCATCTGTGATGAAGTTCGATGTCTTTCTTCTTTATCTCCGCCTCATCAAAAATATGATCCAATTCCTTTCCGTGTTCAATCCAGTAAGGAACCAGAAAAGGAAGAGTTTCATACTCCTCAAGTGTTTTTGCGGTCAGATTCGCAAGTTTATACGCATCACGTTCACTTTCAATAATATAATCCAGTGTATTGGTTAATGTAAGAAAGACCACGTTAAACACACAGGCTGCCAGTAAAATAATATAAATCGGAATAGCTACCTGTTTTGCCAGTTTTGAGATTTTAAATTTTTGTTTTTTCTTTGTCTCTGACATCTTTTTCATCACTTTACATTATCGTTTTTAATAAATCCGGACGTTTGTCCTTTGTATTCTTATATGCCATCTCTTTTCGCCATTTTTCGATATTGGCATGATGACCGCTGAGCAAGACTTCCGGGACCCGTTCTCCTTCCCAGACTTCCGGACGCGTATACTGCGGATATTCGAGCATTCCTTCGCTGAAGGATTCATCCACACTCGAAGCATCATTATTTAGCACCCCCGGAACCAACCTTGCAATCGTATCAATCATCACCATGGCCGGCAGTTCGCCGCCGGTTAACACATAATCCCCGACGGATACTTCCTCCACGCCGATTTTATCAAGCACTCTCTGGTCGATTCCCTCATAATGTCCGCAAAGGAAAATCAGATTTTCCTCTTCGGATAATTCCTTCGCCATTGCCTGATGGAAAGTTTTCCCCTGCGGAGACATGTATAAAACCCTTGTTTTGTCTGTAAAAGCATCGCTTTCAGCCTTACCCGAAATCT
>OMRN01000133.1 GCA_900313265.1 uncultured Lachnospiraceae bacterium
GCAGATGGCATCAGCCTCACACTCCATGGCATGCCGTAAGAAACGGTCAATCAAAATCGGGCGGTCGGGGGTTACACCGACTGCTGCCGCCATGTATTCTTTTAACGCATCCCTGTCATAAACTACTTCCATTCCGCGTCCGCCTAAAACGAAGGAAGGACGAACCATAACCGGATATCCGATTTTCTCCGCGATTTCAATGGCATCATCGATGGTAACCGCCATTCCCGCTTCCGGCATCGGAATCTCGAGTTTCTTCATCATGGCACGGAACAGATCCCTGTCTTCCGCCATATCGATTACCGCAGGAGCGGTTCCTAAGATTTTTACGCCGTTCTTTTCAAGCGAATCCGCCAGATTCAAAGGTGTCTGTCCGCCGAACTGTGCAATGACACCGACCGGTTTCTCTTTCTCGTAAATGGAAAGTACATCTTCGAGCGTCAGCGGCTCAAAGTAAAGTTTATCGGATGTATCATAGTCGGTCGAAACGGTCTCGGGATTGCAGTTTACAATGATGGTCTGGAACCCTAAATCGCGAAGCGCAAATGCCGCATGTACACAGCAGTAATCGAATTCGATACCCTGTCCGATACGGTTCGGGCCGCCGCCTAAAATCATAACCTTCGGTTTGCTCTCATCGGTCTTAGACTTATCCGGCGCATTGTAGGTGCTGTAATAGTATGCACTGTCCTGTGTTCCGGATACATGAACGCCTTCCCATGCCTCGGTTACGCCGATAGCTTTGCGGGCATTGCGGATATCATCTTCGGAAACACCGAGAATCTGACTTAAGTATTTATCGGAGAAGCCGTCTTTCTTGGCTTTTGTCAAATCTTCGTCGGAAGGAACCTTTCCGGCTGACTTCTTAACCAGTTCTTCCTCTTCCTCAACCAGTTCCTTCATCTGCTCGATGAAATAGTGTTTAATCTTGGTAAGGTCGTACAGTTCTTCCACGGTAGCACCCTTGCGAAGTGCTTCATACATGATAAACTGACGCTCACTGGAAGGCTCTTTTAACAGACCGATGAGTTCTTCTTTGCTCATTTTGTCAAAGCCTTTTACATGGCCCAAACCGTAACGGTCTTTTTCCAGGGAACGGATGGCTTTCTGGAATGCTTCCTTGTAGGTTTTTCCGATACTCATAACCTCGCCGACCGCACGCATCTGGGTTCCGAGCTTATCTTCGGCTCCTTTGAATTTTTCAAATGCCCAGCGGGCAAATTTGATTACAATATAATCTCCGTCCGGAACGTATTTATCCAGCGTACCGTACTTTCCGCAGGGAATTTCATCTAAGGTAAGACCGCTTGCCAGCATTGCGGAAACCAGTGCAATCGGGAAACCGGTTGCCTTGGATGCAAGTGCGGAAGAACGGGATGTTCTAGGGTTAATTTCGATTACAATAATTCTGCCGCTTACGGGATCATGCGCAAACTGAACATTGGTTCCGCCGATAACCTGTACGGCATCCACAATCTTGTATGCCTGTCTTTGCAGTTCCGCCTGAACGTCTTCGGAAATCGTAAGCATCGGGGCGCTGCAGAAGGAATCTCCGGTATGCACACCCAGAGGATCGATATTTTCGATAAAGCAGACGGTAATCATGTTACCCTTTGAATCGCGGACAACTTCGAGTTCGAGTTCTTCCCATCCGAGAACGGATTCCTCTACCAAAACCTGTCCTACTAAAGAAGCCTGCAGACCTCTTGCAATAACCGTCTTTAATTCTTCCTGATTGTAAACCAGTCCGCCGCCGGCGCCGCCCATCGTATATGCGGGACGAAGAACAACCGGATAACCGAGTTCGTCGGCAATGCGAAGACCGTCTTCCACGCTGTAAGCCACTTCGGAACGTGCCATTTCGATACCGAGGGAATTCATGGTATTTTTGAATTCGATACGGTCCTCACCTTTCTCGATGGCATCGACCTGAACGCCGATAACCTTCACACCGTACTTGTCTAAAATTCCCTCCTTGGCAAGTTCGGAACATAAGTTTAATCCCGACTGTCCTCCGAGGTTCGGAAGCAGTGCGTCCGGACGCTCTTTATCGATAATCTGTTCCAGTCTCTTCACGTTCAAAGGTTCGATATATGTTACATCCGCCGTACCGGGATCCGTCATAATCGTTGCCGGATTCGAGTTTACCAGCACGATTTCATAACCGAGATTATGAAGCGCCTTGCACGCCTGTGTACCGGAATAATCGAACTCGCAGGCCTGGCCGATAATAATGGGGCCGGAGCCGATAATCAATACTTTGTGGATGTCTGTTCTCTTTGCCATAAGTTCCTCCTTAAATGGTGCCTGTCACCATTAAATAATAATTATTGTATTCAGCAATCCGTCTGCTTACTCTTCGCCGCTCCAGCAGTAAGTGCAGAGTTTGCAGGGTTCGATGCCTACGGAATTTACCATGTCATCGAGCCGGTTAAACGCAAGCGTGGTAAATTTCATCTGTCTGCAGATTTCAAGTTCCATTTCTTTATAATTCTTACTCTCCGGATTCGCATAATCCTTCAGTTTATCCAAGGGCACGTCCTTTGTTCCTTCTCTTTCGGCAACGACCCTTCTCGCAATCAGTTCCTGTTCGGAATTCGAACGGGAAAAATTGAGATATTTGCAGCCGAATAAAAGCGGCGGGCAGGCCGGGCGGACATGTACCGCCTTCGCGCCGGAATCAAATAAGAATTCCGTGGTTTCTCTAAGCTGCGTTCCTCTTACGATGGAATCATCGATTAAAAGAAGGCTCTTATCCTTGATTAAAGGCTCTACCGGAATCAGTTTCATTTTGGCAATCAGATCACGTTTCTTCTGCGTGGTCGGCATAAAGGAACGCGGCCAGGTCGGTGTATACTTGATAAACGGTCTTGCAAAAGGAATGCCGCTTTCGTTGGCATATCCCACTGCATGTGCCGTACCGGAATCGGGAACGCCGGCCACTTCCGTGGCATCCATGATGTTCTTCTCCCGGTCTCTTTTTGCAAGTGCGGAACCGTTACGGTAACGCATTTCCTCCACATTGATTCCCTCGTAGGTAGATGTCGGATATCCGTAATAAATCCACAGGAATGTGCAGATTTTCATTTCTTTTCTCGGGGAAACGAGCGTCTCCAGGCGGTTTTCGTTAAAGAATACCACTTCGCCCGGTCCGAGTTCATGGCACATCTTGTAACCTAAATGCATGAACGCAAAATCTTCAAATGATGCGCAGTGGGCACCGTTCTTGCGCCCGATGATAAGCGGAAGACGTCCCAGACGGTCTCTCATGCCGTAGATTCCTTCCGGCGTCATAATCAGCACACAAATCG
The DNA here is from genome assembly GCA_900313265.1 of uncultured Lachnospiraceae bacterium. Taxonomy (GTDB): domain Bacteria; phylum Bacillota; class Clostridia; order Lachnospirales; family Lachnospiraceae; genus UBA3766. Next base: position 3,312 of record OMRN01000133.1, read on the forward strand.
AACCCTGAATCACTTCCTGAACATAAAGCAGTCCCTCGGGAATGGAATCCTTCTGGTTGATGAGTGCGGCAACAAGCTCGGTCTGGTTGATATCCCCTCCGCTCATTTCGAGGAAATGGGAATAGCCACGCTCAAAAAGCGACTTAATCAGTTCTTCTTTGTTATTGATTTTTCCAACGGTTGTAATGGAATAGTTGCCAAGATGTGACCGGACAATCAGCGGCTGAGGCTCATTATCGGAAATACATCCGATGCCGATATGTCCGCGCATGGTTTCGAAATCACGCTCGAATTTGGTTCTGAAAGGAGAGTTCTCGATGTTGTGAATCGCACGGTCAAAGCCTTTCTCTTCACTGTATAAACAAAGTCCCCCTCGTCTGGTGCCTAAGTGGGAATGATAATCAACACCGAAGAACAAATCAAAAATACAGTTATCATTTGCGGCAACGCCAAAAAATCCGCCCATATGCTCTCCTTTTATTCATTTGATTTTCCCCAAAACACCACATAAAATTATACTTTTTTTCGGGGTATAAAGTCAAGAAAAAATCCCCTCCTTGAAACTGTTTTTGCCCGAAAAATCGGCATTTGGTAGACATAACTATGCATCCGGTCAAAGGACGATTTTACGTAAAGTTAAGCCGGAAAACGCAATCCGTTTTACCAAGTAAGGGAAATCTGTGCTATAATACGAAGGAATTATCCATATAACCGGGCAGAGACAGTTCTCCCGGCTTAATATGCAGTTTCGAAACGTTGGAAAAATACCGTTACCGGCTAATCATAAAAGAGGTTTCATGAAATTTCGGGAGAAGTTCTCATCCGTCATCATCATACTGCTTGGCATCATGTTCGGGTGTTTTACCGGAATACTGGCTGTTTTTGCGGCTTTTTATACGAATAAGTATCCCGCAGACTACGTGGAAGGCTTCGTGGATACCTTTAAAGACAACCCTTTTATCAACATCCTCGTTCTTTTCCTTGTCGTCGGAATCTCTTTCGGGCTGGCCATGCTCTTTCGAAAATTCCCCCTGAAAGAAAAAACACTCGAACTTCTGGCCGTTATTATATCCGGACTTCTTTTTATTCTGTTACTCATCTGGGTGTACAAATGCAAATGCGCACCCGTATGCGACCAGTTACAGTTAATTTACGATGCTGTTTTCTTTAAACACGGAAACTTCGAGGATATGAACGGGTATCTTCGTACCTTCCCTCAGCAGTTCGGCCTGGTATTTTTAGAAGAAATCTGCATGCGCATAAAGGAAGACTACCGTCCGCTTCAGTATCTGAACGCCTTTTTCGTTTCCGCGGGCATTTACGCCTCCTACCGGATTTCAAAGGAAATGTTTAAAAACAGCACC
>OMRN01000005.1 GCA_900313265.1 uncultured Lachnospiraceae bacterium
ATCTCCGAACGATCCGTCCGTATAACGGACGCCCTCGATGGGTTTATGTTTAAAAAGGGGAAAATAGGCACTGGCAATCAGCATATTTTTCGCCCGTCCCCTCGGAAGTTTCTTCATGTCGATGGCAAGTTCCTTCTTCTCATCTTCGGAATAGGTCATGGCGTAGAATTCCATGTCGGAATTTTTGATAGCCGGCTCATTGATGAACTGATCCAGTTTCTTTTCAAAAGGCGTGGAATCGATGCCTTTTTCCTTAAAACAGTCTCTCACATAACCCTTTAAATAATCAATGTCCGCTTTCTTTAATTTCCCGCTGAAGAGATTCTCAAAAACTCCCTCATCGCCGCTTATTACATCCGAATACGAAATGCTTCTCCATAGTCCGATGCCCTCGTCAATCTGACCGGTCACCGCAAAATAGGCGTTAACGGCGCCGACCGAAGTGCCGGAAAATGCGCAGAAACGAATGCCTTCATCCTCGAAGGCTTTCAGCATGCCGAGCTGATAAGCGCCCTTGGCTCCGCCGCCCTCTAACGCCACAGCATATTTGATTTTCGGATTTAAGGTTATTTTCTTCATGAATGCCGATTCTCCGTCAGTCTTCAAATGCGAAATGGTAATCCAGTCCCAGGGCATCCCTTACTGTCAGAATATCTTTCTGTACCGCTTCTCCGACGGGAACACCCTTGTCTTTTCTGAATAACCAGACATCATGCTCTTTCTCGCCGGCCGTATAAATTCTCTCTTCGCCCGGAGCCTTCTTCGATGCACGCAGTTCCCTGCAGATTTCTCCGGCAATCTTCTTAAACTCTTCGCGGCCCATGAATGCGTCCGGATCCACAACGAAGAAGAAATGTCCCAGATGATACATCTGAGGTTTTCCGTTTTCATCCACACCGGTCAGAGCCTTCATGAACTTTCCTCCGGAAAGTGCTGCGGAAAGAATCTCCACTACTGCCGCATATCCGTAGCCCTTGTATCCGGCCATTTCCTCGCCGATTCCGCCAAGAGGTGCCAACGCTGCCGTTCCCGCAACCAGATCTTTTAAAATCTGCTCGCTGTCGGTTAATGCTTCTCCCTGTTCGGAAATAACCATTCCGGCCGGAACGCTCTTTCCCTCTCTCGCGTAATATTCGATTTTTCCTCTCTGTACGATGGATGTCGCACAGTCGATACAGAATGGAAATTCCTCATCCGTCGGAAGCGAGAAGGTAAGCGGGTTCGTACCCATCATGTTTTCCACGCCGAAAGTCGGTGCAATGGACGGGCGGGCATTCGTTCCGGTGATTCCGACCAGTCCTTCTTTTGCCGCCATTCCGCTCCAGTACCCGGCAATTCCGTAATGGGTGGAATTGCGGATGGCTCCGCCGGCCATGCCGTTTGCTTTGGCCTTTTCGATTAATTTCTTCATCATGGCGTAACTTGCCACCATACCCATGCCGTCATGGGCATCCATTACCACCGTCGTCGGTGTTTCTTTTAAGATTTCGATTTCCGTCGTCGGAAGGAGCGTTCCTTTCACGATACGGTCGATATAAATCGGTTTAAAGCGGTTGCATCCGTGGCTTTCAATGCCTCTGCGGTCGGACTCGAGAAGCACATCCGCGCAGATTTTTGCGTCTTCTTCGGGAACCCCGTAACCCTTAAATGCGTCAATCATAAAGCTGTTCATCTGCTCCCACGGTACAAACGGTCTGTTTTCTGTCATAATGCTACCTCCCCATTTTTCAATTCGTTTCATTCTGTATTATTCTTTCGATTCCGTTCTTTCGGAATCATTTCTGTTTCCTGCCTGTCTTCAAAAGAATCGCCGCTCTTTATTTTTCCGGGACATCTTCTTCCATAGCAAGAATAATCTCTCTTGCGAGGCTTTCCTCAACGGGCTTTGCAAAAATCCCCGGCTCGAACTCTTTCACGGACCCGATTCCGTCCTGCAGCACGAAACGCAGTTTCCCGTCGCGGACTTTCTTGTCGGTATAAAGCCGCTTCACCAGCGCCTCCCGGTCGATATAAGACGGAATTCCGGTCGGCAGACCGGCTTTTTTTAAGAGTGCGATAACCGCATTCATATCCTCCCCTCCAAGCAGTCCCAGTTTATTCGAAAGCATCACTTCCGCGACCAGTCCGATGGAAACGGCCTCTCCGTGCATCAGTTCATAATTGCTTTCGGTTTCAATCGCCCGGCCGACGGTATGTCCGAGATTCAGCACTTCCCGAAGCCCGGATTCTCTTTCGTCTTTCATAACCACATTGTATTTAATTCTGCAGTTTTCTTCCGCGATGTGTTCACACGCTTCTTTCTTCAGCAAAAGGATCTCTTCCATATGCTCATCGATATACCGGAAAAATTCCCCGTCCGCTAAGCATGCATGCTTAATGGTTTCCGCGAGCCCGCTTTTAATCTGTCTTTCCGGCAGTGTCTTCCAGGTCGCGATATCGATATACACCTTTTTCGGCTGGTTGAACATTCCGATTAAATTCGTGGCAAGAGGCGTATCCACCGCGGTTTTTCCGCCGACGGACGCATCCGCTGCGGCAAGAAGCGTGGTCGCATAATTGATAAACGGAACTCCTCTTCCGAACGTTCCGGCCACGAATCCGGCCAGATCCGTAACGACGCCTCCTCCGACGGCAATAATCATGCAGTCCCTGCGGTAGCCGCGCGATAACATTTCATCTTCCAGATAAGCCTTCATTTCGCGGCTTTTGCTTTTCTCCCCTTCCGGAAAAACAAATAAATCCGCCTGAAAACCTTCCCTCAAAAATGCTTCATAGATGGGCCTTGCATACAGATTTTCCACAATGCTGTCGGTAATAATCGCAAACTTGTGAATCCGTCCGGCAAGTCCGCTTTTGATATCCTCCATGAACCGGCTCTGCAAATCGTATCCGACCGCAATATCATAACTGTCATCCACTACTTTTTTAAGTTCAAC
>OMRN01000107.1 GCA_900313265.1 uncultured Lachnospiraceae bacterium
AGCCATGCCAGCCCTTTCGGCGTGTATGTGATTTTTTCTCCGCCTACACCTGTCGTCCAATAGTCCAGATTGTTTTCCAGATGCTCAAGATAGGCTTTATCCTTTGTTTCCCGCCCCATGATAAGCGCGGTTCCGAGATGGACATCGTCCCAGCCGAGCGTCCACTTGTAATCGTCGTCACATTCCTTAAACCATTTTAAGGCATCGTTTTTATAGGATTCTTCCCCGGTCGAAAGATACAGCCACGCAGCGGCAAAACTCAGTTCATCATAGAATCCGCTGAACGAACTATAGAATCCGTTTGCCATCGTATAGCCGTCATCCGATAAGTATTTCGCGGAAAAATCGTAGAGTTCCTTACTGTGCTGTAAGCATTCCTTTGCATATTCCGGATTGCTTTCCTTAAAAACAACCGATGCTGCGGCAAGTGCGGCCGCGGCCTCTCCCGTCACCGTAGAGCCGGGATGCGCGCTGTCCACCTTATAGGACGGCCTTTCCATCATCATCGTTTCCGCCGGTCCCCACCAGGCATGATCGAGATTTCCGTCCCCGACCTGATAATAGTATTCTTCCTTTCCGGTATGACATTTGATCAGATAATCATCAATCCATTTAATGTTTGAAAGCGCAAACTCAAGCTGCCCGCTTTCTTCGTATGCCTTCCGGTTCTCATAAACACTCCAGGCAAGAACCGATGCCGTATAGGACATGGGCAGATTGAATTTGACGTTATCTCCGGCATCGTAAAGACCGCCGGTTAAATCCACGTTGTTGTCCGCACCGTCCTCCAGTGCAGAATCCCCTCTCCAGTTACACCTGGTTTTTTCCGGCAGATCCCCGGAACGCTGCAGTTCGTAGAAAAGAAGCGATTTCTGCAGTGCTTCCCCGTAATTAAAATCACCGGTTCCCTTTCGTCCTTCGTATTTGTCGGCATACAGTGAAAGATTTCCGGTATCGGTAAACGAGTTTGCCGTCTTCCCGTTTTGTGTTCCGGCATTCTGAGGGGGCAAAGGATTCTCATCCCCGGAATTTACCGTACCCGGATCATTCGTTTCCACCACCTTATAGGATGCACTTTCGGATGTTCCTTCCGCCGTTTTTTTATTCCCGGATTTCAGTGCGGAGGTTACACATACGGCCGCAACAATGCCGGTTACAAGAAGCAGCGCACTGATAATAATCGGAACCCGCCATTTGCGGATTCCGGTTTTCGGAGTGCTGTTTTTATTTTCTTCTTCTGCCGGTACTTCCCTGAAACTGCCGGACGAATCACCGTTCTTAACCGGATTGTCCGTTTCGGATGCTTCCGGTTTAAAATTGTCTTTCTCGTAATCTGTCATTCTTTTAATAATCGTCTCTCTTTTTTATTTAGAAATACCCTCCTTAGCGAAAATCGGATAAGGAGGGTTTCATTTATCGGCTGTAATTAAACCATGCTCCGGATGTCCGGTTATTTAAAGACTTCGTATTCCGTTACGTTCAAAACCGTATCGCCGTCAATCTGCATGGCCATCGGAATACTGAATTTTACTTTAATCTTCTTTGCCGGAATGACGGTTATCATATCCGTCTTTTCCACATGTTTTCCTTCAAAAATCTTCGGGAAGGTGGAAAGCGTTTTAATCTTGCCGGATCCGTGCCAGATGACACAGGTTAATCCGTCGCTTAAACGGTCCTGATCGGGCGCTTCCTTCATTCCGCCGCCGTAGTAACGTCCGTTCATGGCGGATGCCAGCCATACCTTTTCAAAGGTCTGCTCTTTGCCGTCATCGATGGTTACCGTTGCGGTAGGGCATTTGTATTTGAAAAGAAGAATATTAATCGAAAGCGATGTATAATTGATTTTCTTCTTTCCCTGTGCTTTCATTTCATCCGCGATTTCGCAGCACATTCCGTCCACACCGTAACCGATGCCGTTTATGAATTTTCTCGTTTCACCGTTCACGCGAATGGTCGGAAGATTGCGGATAAATTTACGGATGTCGGTGTATCCTTCGGTCGGATAGTTCTCGACAATATCTTTTAAGAAATCATTTCCCGTTCCGCCGGAAATTAAATACACCGGACAGGGAATTTCATAATCGTTTAAATCATTCGCCAGACGGTTGATTGTTCCGTCACCGCCGACAAAATAAACGATATCTTCTGCCGTAAGGCCTTTGAAAAATTCAAGAGCGTCAAGACCGACTAAATTAATCTTCTTGTACTCATCTCCCTCGCTTGCCCCCAAAGACGTAAGGAGCGCATCCGCTCTGGCTTCACCCTCTCCGTTGTTGGATAAGTGATTAAACAATACATAATTCATTCTGCTACCCTCCTTAAAACCCCATATATTTTACAGCGCTTCCAGAATTTTTTCTCTTACTTCATCGGAAAGCTCTGCGGTTTTCATCTTTGCCACTCTCTCGGCCGGAATGACATCCACAACTTTTAACGAAACCGTGGTATGTCTCCAGGGTGTACGTTTCTTTACCAGATTGGTATTCTTAACCGCTAAAACAACCAACGGACACTTTGCCTTGGTTGCGATTTTAAAAGCACCGTTTTTAAATTCCAACAGTTTTTCTTCCGTACGGTTTCTGGTTCCTTCCGGGAAAATAAATACCGACGTCTGGCCGTTTTTGATTTTATCCGCTGCCTTGTTAATCGTAACGATTGCATTTTTCACCTGATCCCTGTCGATTGCCATGAATCCGGCCTTGCGGACAATTCCCCCCGCTACCGGAAGATTGAAATTCTCGGGTTTCGAGATAAAAATCAACGGTTTAAGCGGAATATGCGTCATGATGGAAATCGGATCGTAGTTGGATAAGTGATTTGAGACAACCAGACATTTTTCATCCTTCGGAATTTTCTCGATTCCTTCCACTTTTACGGATGTATTGGTGAAAAAGAGAATATACTTCATCGTCTCCGTTGCAATCCACTGAAAGACCGGATCCGGATCGTATTCCACTTTCTTAATATTGCAGATTGCCCCGAGAATAAGGGCAAAAAGCAGATAAAGCGCAGCCCAGATGATAAAGAATCCCACGCACATTCCAAGGAATGCCGGAATATGATACCACTGCGTATAAAGGTGGCAGGGAATTGCTACACCGATTGCCGTGAGCACACCCATCGCCATTAAAATATAAACCATTTTCTCCCTCCAGAATCAACTACAAACGTAGTTTCATTGTCAGATTTTTTACATTTCCCGATTAATTACATTTTCTCCAGTTTCAATCCCGTCTCCTGAGGCAGCCCGAGCCGGATATTCATGCACTGAATTGCGGCGCCCGAAGCTCCTTTTCCGAGATTATCAAAAATCGAAGAAACCAGAATTCTCTCTTCATTACCGGTAACGTAGATTAAAACGTCGTCCCTGCCGGACATGATATTCGCAGGGAAAAACGAACTTAATTCTTCTTCGGCACCATACGGCATAACATGAATAAAATCTTCTCCTTCAAAGAACTTACAAAAACCGTCCCGTACTTCTTCCGGTGTTGCCTTCTTCTTCATTAAATCCGTATATACCGGGAATGTCACAATCATGCCGCTGTAATAATCATCGACCACGGGAACAAAAAGAGGTGATCTTTTAAGTCCCGAAACGGCTTTCATCTCTTTTAAATGCTTATGTTTCTGCGAAAGCGCATACATCCTCGGTGCAAATAAATCCGGTGTTTTTCCCTCTCCTTCATAAAGTGCGATGGCTTTCTTTCCCGCTCCGGAATATCCGGAAAGAGCATTGACACAGACCGGATAATCATCGGCAATCAGTCCCATGGCAATCATCGGATAAACATCCATTAAAAATCCCGACGCATAACACCCGGGAACCGCAATCCGCTTTCCGGTACGGATTTTTTCGCGGAAATCCTCTCCGAGTTCGGGAAGTCCGTAAGCCCAGCCGGGCTCGGTTCTGTGCGCGGTGGACGCATCGATAATCACCGTATGGTCATTGTCCGGATTCACCAGACTGACCGCCTCAACGGAGGCTGCATCCGGCAGACAAAGAAACGTAATATCGGAGGCATTGATAAATTTTCTTCGCTCTTCGGGGTCTTTCCGAAGTTCGGAAGAAATATGCAGCAGTTCGATATCATCTCTTGACGCAAAACGCTCGTTAATGCGAAGACCGGTTGTTCCCTCGCTTCCGTCAATATAAACCTTTACTTTCATTATCTCTTTCTCCAAATGTCCATATTCCGTTATATTTTACCCTTTTTCCCCAACTTATGCAAGGTTTCGGGCGTTTAACATCTGTTGTTTTCACGGTTTTCCTTGCTTTCGCGGGTAAATTTGCTATTATGATGACAGGGTTAATATGACTTATACAATTGAACGAATATAAAGCCGGCCAGACTCCTTTGGCATTCAAATATAAAAAGGTCACTTTCATGAACAAAATTAAGAAAAACAAAATATATATCGTTTTCATCATCCTTCTTATCCTGCTGATTCTCGCTGCCGGTTTTCTTTTTATTAAACCGCTTCGGAAAATCCCGTCAAAAATAATAAGCCGTTTTCATCATTCCGGAGAATACATAACGGATATTGAGGAACGAACCATTGTTCTTCCCGGTCTTAAAAATACATACCGCTTCATGTTCGTTTCCGATCTTCATCTGCTTACGATTAATGATGAAGTTTCCGATGCTTCTTTGGAAGAAATCCGCGGGCGCTACGAATTAAGTTCCGCGAACGGACATTCTGCCGCCGATACACTCCCGGCGATTATAAAAAAAGCAAACGAACTGAAACCGGACGCTGTTTTGTTCGGCGGAGACATGCTCGATTTTCTTTCGGAGGAAAATGCAAAGATTCTTTCCGAAAACTTAGACAAACTCGAAGTTCCGTATATGTACGTTACCGCCGACCATGACATCTGCTGCTGGTGGACCGATTATACGTCCGAAGAGGAAGCTTCTCTCCGGGAACTTTTACCTGCCTCGCCCGTTCAGGTGATGGACTATGACGAATTTGTCATTCTCGGCATCAGCGACAATACCTCACAGCTTACACCCGAAGCACTCAGTCAGATTAAAGACGTTTTTGCAACCGGCAAACCCGTCATCGTCATGCAGCATGTTCCCGTCGACTCCGATACCGAAGACAGTGAAACCCTTCGCATTCTCTCGAAGCAGAACTGGGGCGACCGGGTTTTGTTATGGGGGGAGGGCGATTATTATGATCCGGACGAACCCACAAAGGAATACTTAAATCTTTTATTGGATCCTTCTTCGAATGTCGCGGCGGTTCTTGCCGGACA